>PWGF01000447.1 GCA_003554375.1 Spirochaetaceae bacterium | reverse complement strand
GCATCTCCTCGAGCGCCGCCTCACGGCCGGGAATGCCATCGACCGAGCCGTTCAGAAAATCGCCGGCGGTGAGCTCTCCGGTGTATACCGCCTGCGGCGGAAACTCCTCGACGAAGCGAGTGAGTACGGCATCAATCTCGGTTTCGGGCAGGCACTCTTTGAGATGGGCGAGCAGCTTCTCCCCGATGTCGGGGACAACCTGCTCGCGATACACACTGGCCATGTAGTGCATGATCTCTTCGATCAACCCGGCGGCGTATATGTCCGACGCTCTAATTGCCGACTCAGGCCGCTCGGCCAGCGAGCGCTCACGGTTCATCCGTGAGGCGAAAACCCGGCACGCATGGTAGTCGGCGAAGACGGCGTTTCCACGCATGGTGAATATCCGCCCGTTCAGACCGTAGTGCTCGCGCGCCCGCTTCGAGACGTGAAACTCTCGCTCGTTCTCTGCCATACGTTCTCTCTCCTGCCGCTCGATCCCGGTCCGCTGTCGTTCCCGAATACGGTTCGATACGTACCGATTACCCGGTTCCGGCCTACCGCTCGGTCATGACGCTCAGGACGAGTTCGCTACCGGTAGCATCGCGCACTGAGGGACAACGTGCAAGCTGTCGTCTGCGAATCCGGCAAGCCGGCCGGTCCCCCGAAGGCGACGCCGATAGGGCGAGCATCGCCATGCGCCGGTCGCCGCCTCAGAAAACCGGTTTACCGGGCGGCCGGGCATTCACGATGTCTTTGATCCGCCGGCAGAGCTTCTCGTCCGCTGAAAGCTCCTGAGGGCGATACTGCAGCCGATACTTCCAGTTGAGCCCGCCGACCGTGCCCGGGATGTTAATCCGCTCGTGATCACGGTTCTCCGGTAGGAGCGAATCGTTCAGCGCCAGTAGATCCTGAATCTGGAATACGCATACGGCGCTTCCCGCCTCACTGATCCGCTCCAGTACCCGATAAGCCGTTGCCTCGTCGTATTCCTCAGGGCAAGGGCCTTCGAACCCGAACACATTCCAGAGCTCTTCACGCGCGGCTTTGTCCTCATACCACCACCCGCGGATGGTGCTCGTGTCATGTACACTGGCAGCGCACACCGTCAATGTCGGGTAGCGCTCCGGCGGCACCAACGGCTCTGCCGGGTCGTCAGAATCCTTGGTCCACCGGGGAACCCGCAAGCCGAGTATCCCCAATTCCCTCAGCACGTGCGGCACGCAGTTAGGCACCGCGCCCAGGTCTTCCGCACACGGCAGCATTCCCACGGTGTCCTGCATGAAGCCTAAGACCTCCCGGCCGTGCTGCTCCCAGATCTTCTCCGACTCCTCGCCGGCGTCCGCCATCGCCGCCTCCAGCCGTTCTTTTTCCTCCGGCAGAAGCGTCTCATAACGCCAACAGTTCCGGTACGCCCACGCCGGGGCGAACTCGCGGCCGTTCTCCGCGTCCACGGGAATCAGCGCACGATCCGCGAAATGCAGCAGCAGCTTATCACGGAGCTCGTCCTCCAAGTCCACTTCCATGAGCCAACGCTCGCCGGTGACCCTTGGGTGGAGCTTGTAGAGATCCTCTCCGGGCAGCTGCATTAGACAGAGCTCGGCGACCCTGTCAGCTTGCTCACCGAAATCCTGCCGTAGCTGCTCGCCGGTAATATGCGGCTCAGCCAACCACGCGATCCGGGCCTCGTCGAACCCGAGCGCCCTCAACTCGTCATAAGAAAACCTCCGGCCCGGGATGAAGTAGCCCATCGTTCCGGTAACGTTCTCCTGCGGAACCGCCCAGATCCGGAAGAATCCGAGAACGTGATCGATCCGAAACATATGGAAGAACTTGTCAGCCTGCCGCAGGCGATCCCGCCACCACCCGTAGTCCTGTTTGGCGAGTTCCTCCCAATCGTATATCGGAAATCCCCAATTCTGCCCGAATTGGCTGAACATATCCGGCGGGGCCCCTGCCCGCAACTCACGCCGGAAGATACTGCGGTGCAGCCACACGTCCGCAGAGTCCTCGTTCATGAGAATCGGGAGATCCCCTTTGAAGTAGACGCCCATCTCATCCAGCTCCCCGGCCGCCGCCTGCAGCTGCTGCTCCAGCCGCCACTGTACCCAGGCGTAGAAGAGGAGCTCCTCATGGAGCTCGCTCTCTTCCCACATCCGGTCGATCGCCTCGGCGGTAGGCTCGCGCATGTCGCTCCATTCCCACCAGGCACGCTGCTCGTTCCGGTCTTTCAGTAGCCGGAAGACGGCATACGGCTTAACCCAGCGATTGGCGGAAATCCAATCGCTCAACGCAGCGTTGCCTGCAATCTGCGAGCGTGCTTCGGCATAGATCCGGCGGAGGAGTTGCAGTTTCTGCTGCAGCACCGCTTCGTATTCCACCTCCGTCCGCTGTCGGGCCTCCTCGTGCATATTCTGCAAAGCCGGGTGGGCCATCGACTGCACCGCAGGAATCTCCAGCTCAGGAAGATCGGAAATACGAAGATAGATCGGATGCAGCGCGTACGCGCTGAGTGCGCTGTAGGGGCTCGGATCGTAGCCGGTGTCGTTTACCGGAAGCACTTGGAGCAAGCGAAGTCCGACGCTCCGGAGAAACCGCCCCATCTCCGGTAGATCCGCGAACTCGCCAGTTCCTACGTCGAAATCGTCCCGCAACGCGGTCACCGGTACCGCTACGCCGGAAAGATACCGGTTCAGTCCGGGGAAATCCATGTCTCAATCCTCCAACGATTATTCTAGAGTCTCAGGCCATCTCTCCGATCCGCCGCGAACATCCGCAATCGGAGGCTATCCTCCCGGCACCGCGAAACCGTCACCCCGGGGATCGCTTCCTCCCCACCACATACCCCGGTACGACTCGATTACTTGTCCCAGGCCGAAACGGTACCTCGAAATCCCCGCCACCGGCTGCACCGGATGCCCCAACGCTTCCAATCCAGTCGCCTGCGCGCTCGGTGATTCGTCCGACGACGTTTCCATCATGACCGCCCCCGGGCGGCCGTCCTCCAACTGAAATCTCGGACGATCCAACGCAGCCTGGGGATCCACATCGTCGTCCACCAAAGCGGAAGCCACCTGAAGATGGCCCTGAGGTTGCATCATGCCCCCCATCACCCCGAAAACGCAAGCCAACTCACCGTCGGCTTCTCTGGTACCGAGCGCCGGGATGATCGTATGATAGGGGCGCTTCGGGGGTTCGAGACAACCGGGGTGCGTCGGATCCAGCGAAAAACCTTTCCTTCGATTCTGTAGACTGAACCCACACTCCTTGGGCACGATCCCGGTCCCGAATCCCATGTAGTTGCTGTTTATGAACGAACAGCCGTTGCCCCAACGGTCGACAGCCGCCAGATACACCGTATCATCACCTGCGCGAAGGCCGCGGGCCGGTCCCCCCGGCTCCGCCGACGGCATCCGCCGATCCGGTGCAATCGAAGCAGCTCGTTCCCGGCCGTAGCTCGAATTCAGAAGCTCGGAGATAGGAACCGTCCCTAAGTCCGGATCGAAAACGGCTTCCTGCGCCTCGGCGAACCGGAGCCGCATCGACTCGATGAGCAAGTGATAGTACTCCGGCGACTCGGCAGGCACGTCGCCCACCGGCAGATGGCGCAGGACGTTCAGTGCAATGAGCGCAGCCAGCCCCTGTCCGTTCGGAGGGCATTCCCAAACGCGAGTCCCGCGATAGTCGAGCGAGATCGGCTCCACCCAGCCCAGTCGAGCACGGCTGCGGGACCTGGAGCGTCGCGGCAGCCGCCACCGCTGCGTCCGCCGCGGTTCCCCCTGCTCGCAAGACGTCGACTCCCGCCATGCCCGCCAGAGGCTGGCTCGTGGCGCACATGCCGCCGGCGGAGATGACGGGGGAACGCCTGGAGCGATAGCGCTCGAGCGACTCCTGCTTCATGCCATCACCTCTTCAGCGCTCTTGTCCGCAGCCCCGGCCTCTCCGGTATTCTGGTGTTTCCTCTGTCGGCCGATGAGGCCGCGTATCACCCCGGCTACCAGAAGCTGCCACGGGTGATAGAAGAGCAGCGGCAGTAGTGCATACCCCAGCAGATCAGGAGCGCCGGCGAAGTATACCGTGAGTAGTGGCACCCCCATCGCCATTGTCTTCTGAGGCGCGGAATACACCGTGCAGATGATGTCTTCCCGCCCAAGCGAGAGCAGCTTAGCACCAAGATACGCCACTCCTCGCAACGCCACATGCGATACGGCCAGAAACGCGAACGGGACAAACACTCGAGTGAGCGCCGCCATGAACTCCGCGTCGGCGGCCGTCATGGAGAAGGTGATGAACACGATGATGAGAATCGCGCCGCTATTTACCAGGGAGGCCGCCGGCGCGCCGCCGCGCGCGGCCCGCTCGAAACGTCGCCGAAGGAGCTGACCGAACACGACCGGAATGAGCATGACGAACACCAGGTTGCGGAAGACGGCGACCACTTCGTGCGCAGGAAGGGCGGCTTGGGTGCCCCGGAGGAACAGGCTGAGGAGAAGCGGTGAGACGGCAATTCCCAAGACGTTCGAGAGTGCACTGTTGAAGATGGCGCCGACCGTGTTCCCGCCGCTCGTTTGCGTGAAGACTACGCACGTCGATATGGTAGTAGGCAAGACCGCCAGCGCGTAGAGGCCGATCTCGAGCCGCCCCCCGAGGTACGCCGAGAAGAGGGGGGCGGTAAGCGCGAAGTAGAGCGGCACCAGCACGAAGATGAACCCTTGGATGAAAAGGTGCATCCGCAGCGTCCGCAAGCCCTTGGTGATCGCCTCCGAGGGCAAGGTGAAGCCGGTTACCAGAAAGATGAGCACGGTAAGCGCCTGAACCAGGTTTCCGCCCGGGTTCAAGATCTCGCCCAGACCGGGGAGGAGCAGCCCGCCTGCAAGGGCGACCGCCAATCCGATCAGAAACCACTGAGGCTGCAAGCTCCGAAGAAACATCACCGTCTTATACTACGTGAAGGCCCGGCGGTTAAACCGCCGGTCGGCAGTTCGGCACCGACGGGTTGCACGACCCGATATCCCCGTATACATTGACGCGTGAAACTATGGCATATACGTCAAACAAGAACGTCCGGGAGTGGGCGGAGACAGTAATCGGCGCGGTTGAGCGCGTCTTCTACGGCAAACGTGAGGTGATCGAGAAGCTGCTGGTTGCGCTGCTCTGTCGCGGGCATGTACTGCTTGAGGACGTGCCCGGGCTGGGGAAGACGATATTGGCCCGGGCGATCTCCATTACCCTGGGCGGTGCGTTCAACCGCATTCAGTGCACCCCCGATCTCCTCCCGGCGGATGTCATCGGCGTCAGCGTGTACAACCCCAAGGAAGGAACGTTCCGCTTCCGTCGCGGTCCGATTCAGGGGAATCTGATTCTCGTTGACGAGATAAACCGAGCAACGCCGCGGACGCAGAGTGCGCTGCTCGAAGCCATGGGCGAGGGGCAGGTAACGGTCGAAGGCAAGCTCCTGAAGCTACCCGATCCGTTCTTCCTCATGGCAACGGAGAACCCGGTAGAGTTCGAAGGCACATTCCCCCTGCCGGAAGCACAGAAGGACCGTTTTCTCCTGAGCCTTGGCGTCGGCTACCCATCGCGTGAGGATGAGCTTCACATCGTAACCGCTCAACGCCGCGTCACCCACCCGATTTCGGATCTGGAGGCGGCTACCGACCTGGAGACGGTAAGACAGCTCCAGGAGCAGGTGGTGAATGTGCACGTCGACGACCAGGTTGCCAACTACATCATCAGCCTTGTGGAAGCTACTCGCAAAGCCCCTGAGGTGCGCGTCGGGGTGTCTCCGCGCGGGTCGTTGGCGCTGTATAAGACCGCTCAGGCACACGCAGCCATCCGCGGAAGAGACTATGTGGTTCCGGAGGATGTAAAAGAGCTGGTCCGACCGGTATTCGGCAAGCGGATGATCCTCAGCTCCGACGCCATGATAAAGGGCCGAACGCCGGAAGGCGTGATCGACGCGATCCTCGACAGTACGGAGGTTCCGGTACTCCGGGAGGAAGCGTGAGACAGCGGACGGTTATTGCCGGCATAATCTGTCTCTTCCTGCTGTTTTTCTTTCCGGCGCGATCCGTCCAGTGGGTTGGACTGTTCGGGACCGTCACTATCTGGCTCAGTGGGTTCTGGGCGGTTCGCAATCAGAGATCGATTCAGGCGCAACGGCTGGACCCTCAAGTGATGACATATCGGTTCCAGGACGCGCAAGTTGCGCTTCGCTTCGTCAACGACGGCATCCTTCCTGCTCCGTACCTCTACGTAAACGATCACCGCCCCTCGTTTCTTGCCTCTTCCGACGCCTCCCGCGCCGTGTTTTCCTTGCCCGGCGGGGCCGAGTGCTCGCTCCGTTATACCGTGCGAAGCACCAACCGTGGGCTTTTTCGCGTTGGCCCTGTCGAGATCGGCGGGAGCGATCCGTTGGGGCTGTTCCCATGGCGAAAGGAAATCCATACGTTCACCGACATCATCGTCTATCCCGCAACGCACGATGTTCGGCTGAACATCACTCACGGGCTCCCTGCAGGGGCACTCCGTACGTGGAATCCCATCTATGAGGATGTCACCCAGTATCGATCGGTACGGGAGTACATCAACGGCGACGATACCCGACGGATCAACTGGAAGGTATCCGCTCGACGCGGGACGCTACACACCACCGAGTATCTACCGTCGCTCTCGTTCCCCGTTCTGATCTTGCTGAACCTACGAAGCGAGGACTTTCAGCTCAAGCAGCGGTATCACATCACCGAGCGTACCATCGAGGCGGCGGCCTCCCTGGTGAGATACGCGGTGGAGATCGGTCAGGACGTCGGGTTGGTTACCAACGGCGAAGTCCCAGGCTGGGAAGACCGCATCGCTGCATTCCCACTCAACGCAGGCACCGCGCACGGCATGGAGATCATGGCCATGCTTGCGCAGGTGGAGATCACTCAAGGCAGAGGCGGCGTCTTCGAGCTGCTACAGACCGCAGGGCATATTCCGTACGGAACTCGCGTCATGTACATTGGGCCTGAGCTCACAGTGGAAGAGGTTCGTACCCTGACCACCCACGTCCGCGGCGGCACCACAATCGAGCTATTCTACATGTCGGGTGCGGAGAAATCGGAGACCGGTTTTGTACCGGAGGGTATCGCGGTCCACCGTATCGCTCCCTATGGAGAGATCAGCTTTGACCGGACATGACTCGTCTAGAACAAAGTCGTCTACAACAATGAACGGCGAGAACGCCTCACGCCGGCCCGCTCTCGAGCAGTTCGCTCACCCTATACTCTCGGCCGCGCTCGGAGGCGTATTCGTCCTTGCCTTCTCGCGGCTTCTTACTGATTTCGCGGGAATCCCCTGGCTCGGGATGCTTGGGGTGCCGCTCTTGCTGGCGACGGTGATTGCGCTCGTCGCGGTGGAGTCTGCGCTCACCCGAAGCCGGGCTGGGTCCGCGCCGCGCGTACGGTTCTACGTCGTGACGCTCCTGATCGTGTACGGGGCCTACGTCGCTTCCGGCTCCGGCTCTCTTACAGAACGGCTGGCGCTCGACGCTGTGTCGGTATATCGGATCATCCTCATCGTGTTGACGTGGCTGCTGACCGGACAGTTCCTGAGCGCCCTACGCGAGCGCGGAAACCTCCTGTCAATCTACGAGGGCAAGAGTCTTGAGGAACGCGAGCGCGCCATGCGGCAGCACGGTGACGTCGCAAGCGACGCCCTTGGACAGCTCGCCCGGTTACGGGGCGGAGTGACTTTCATGCTCCTGCTCCTTGTCGGGATCCTGATTGCCGGGACCGTCTCCGTGGGTCGCGCCGGACTCGTATCGTTCGTTCTGGTTCTCTGCTTCGCCGTTCTCCGATATGTCAACACGGCTGTCGTAAACTCTACGCTCGATGAGCTTCGCGTGTACATGCAGGGCTTGGAGGTTCCGGAGAGCTTCCACCGCCAGCGCATGGCCTACGTTGTGATGATCCTCGTTATTTCCGGGGTAGTGGCGTTGCTGATCGCCGGCGATCGTAGCATCTTCCCGTTTACCGTGATTCTCGCCGCTATCGGAGCTTTCATGCGCTTTCTATCTCATCTCGTACCGCAGATACCGGATGTGGAGCGCCCGAGGTCGGAGTTGGAGTACGATCACGTAATGCGAGATTTCGCCCGACCTCAGGAAGAGGTCCCCACTGATCCAGCGACATCGGCACTCTGGGAGCAGATTGGTGCGGTCATCCAGCACGTGGCGCTCGCGCTCGGGATACTTCTTCTGCTCGGGTTCATACTGTCGCCTCTGTTCTCACGCGAGTTCAGGCGTGCCCTTCGAAGACTCGAGCTGCGACACGCGTTGCGGGCATGGTTCGTCGAGCTCGTCCGGCGAATTCGCCGGATGTTCGCACTCGTGTTCTCCGCCTTTGCTCTCTTTCGCTTTCGTTCGCGCGTCCGCAAACGCATCGAGGAGCAGACCGGCGGCAGGTCCACTCCGGTGACCCGTTTCGGCGCGAAGCTCTCGTTCAAGAAACGTCGACAGCTCGCGGCCTTCTCCCGAAAGTACGCTCGGCTCATCGATTGGGCCCAGGAGCGCGGAACAGAGCGCTCACCAAGCGACACGCCATCGGAGTTTGGAGCGCGCATTGTTCGCACGTTCCAGGGACTTGCGAAAGATGTCGAACTTGTCACGGAGATATACGAGGAAGGTGTCTATTCGCTCCATGAAGTCTTGGACGAGCGGATCGCTCAGTTCGATCGAGCGTTGGAACGTATCCTTCACAGCACCGCGGCTCAGCAGCAGGCTGACGAAGAACCGCCGGAACAACACGGAAGCGGCGGACCAAGCGGGAAACGCGCAGAAGCCGATTAAGGAGGTGTCGGCGGAGCTCGGGACTTGCCGGCCGAGGGAGTTCTCCGCGGGGCTCACTCCGCGCGACTACCCCGATAGATAGAGGCGCCGCCCGTTGGAGTCCCGGCTCAATAGAGGCCTCGCCGAATAGAGGCCTCGTTTGTGGAGGGCTGCCGGAATCAACTCCAGGCGAAAGACTCCGGCCTTAGGACAGCTCTTTCATCCGATCGCGAATCCGTGCGGCTTCCTCGTAGTTCTCCTCTTCAATCGCCTTGTTCAGCTCTTCTTCCAGCCGGTTCAGCTCGAGCTCTTTGGAGCTGGGTACTTCCGGGGCCGATTCTTCCTCGGTAATCAGGTTTATGGAGATTCCGGCTTCTTCGACAATGTTCTCCTCGATGAAGACCTCACAGTGAACCCGCGCGGCGATGCCAAGCGCATCCGACGGCCGCGCGTCCACGGCAATCTTCTTCATACCGTGCTTGAGAAGAAGCCGAGCGTAGAACGTGCTCTCCTTGAGCTCAGTGATCTCGACGCGTTCTACCTGGGCGTTGAGTTTTTCGAACGTCGAGACGAAGAGATCGTGGGTGAGAGGGCGCGGCATCGGAACGCTGCCCAATCCGATAAGGATGGATTGCGCCTCGAGTTGCCCGATGATAATCGGTACCGCCCGTTCGGAACCCAGCGGCTTCACCAAGACCGCGTTTCCTTTGTCGGTACGTGCGACCGTCCAGATTTCTGCCTCAATGAGCATATCGCCTTCACCTCTGCCACACCAGGGTACGCCATTTCGACGGCTTTTTCAAACCTTTTGCGACAAACGGTGCGTATTTCGCACCCCGTTCTCGAATAACCGGAGCGCCGCCGGCTTCTCCATCAGCGTCTCCCGCCGCCACCGGGGATGGTTGTGCCCGCAAAGAAACGCTTCCGGATGCGGCATAAGCCCGAGAACGCGACCCGTGTGATCGGTGAGCCCGGCGATATCGCCAAGGCTTCCGTTCGGGTTTATCCCGTACCGGAACGCAATGACGCCGCAGCGCTCGAGCTCCGCTTCGACGCCCGCCGCCTCAGCGATCAGTCGTCCCTCCCCGTGGCGTACCGGCAGCTCCATGTCCGAGAGCCCGTCCAGCCAGGGTGAGGTATTCGCTCCTTCGACCCGGATCGGCACCCAGACGTTCACGAACACTCCCCGGTCGTTTTCCACCAAGGAGACCGACTGGCGCCGGCTCCCGTCCAGATTCGGAAGCATCCCGAGCCTCACGAGCACCTGAAACCCGTTGCAAATCCCCAGCACGAGCCCGCCCTCGGCGACGAAGCGATCCAGCTCCCCTCCGGCTCGGCTCCGCAGGAAGTGCGCGAGAACCAGGCCGGACCCCAGATGGTCTCCGTAGCTGAACCCGCCTGGAAAGGCCAACACTTCGTGCCGGCGAATACACGCCGGATCCCGGAGCACCTCTTCCACGTGCAGCATGGCTACCGTGCCGCCGGCGCGTCGAAACGCCTCCGCCAGCTCCGCCTCCGCGTTGATTCCGTTCCCCCGGAGCACTCCTACCCGTGCCACGTTACTCTACCTCCCCTTCTGCATACCCTTCGGCACCCGAGCCCGCACCGGTGGCATGCTCACCCCCGTACGCGTCGGCTCTCCGCGCCCGCTCCCCCGGCACCCCGAGCTCCCCCTCAAACCGCTCCCACGCCGAAACCAAATCCCCCACCCGGAGCGACACCAGCGTCCCCCCGCCGTCACCCCGTCCACGCTCGCCGCCGGCCGCGTTCCCGGCGCCGGCCGCGTTCCCAGCCTCCGCGCGGCTCCCCGGCTCCGCGCCGGCGCCGCCCGCTCGGATCACGAGCCGGGCCTCCGGCCCCGCCTCGCCGACGCGGCCGATGCGGTAACACGGGAGCCCCGCCAGAAGACGCTCCAGCTGCTCCGCGCGCGAAGGATCCGTCGTTACGAGGAGCCGCCCCGCGCTCTCCCCAAAGAGCATCTGCACCCCGGCATCGGCCACTCCGGCGGAGCTCTTCGCGCAAGCGCGACGGCTCCCCCGCGTGCCCGCGATCGCGTTGCCTGCTCCCGTGCCGCGGCCGACCTCGCGTTCGCCGCCGGCCCGGGGCCCGGGCGTACCGCCAACGCCGGTCGCCGGAACGCCACTGCTGCCCCTTGGGCCGGGCATACCGCCAACGCCGGCCGCCTCACCGCCGCCACCGTCGAGGTCCGGCGCGCCGGGCTCACCGGTGCTGTCGCGGTCCGGCGCGCCGGGCGTACCGCCGCCGCTGTACGCCGCACCAGGCTCACCGCCCACATCGCCCGAAACCAGCGGCTCCTCCAACGGGACGCCCCCGAGCTCGATTTCCGCCCCGCGGCGTCCGCCGATCGCGCACTCGGCAAGCGCTACGCCGAGCCCACCGTCGGCGAGGTCGTGCGCGCTCCGCACAAGCCCCTCGCGAATGGCTGTGGCCACTGCGTCGTAGAGCCTGCGCGATTCCGACAGGTCCGGGAGCGGAGCTACGTCGGCGAGCCCCTGGCCGTAGAGCCGCTCGTACACGCTTCCACCCAGCTCGCCGCGCGTGCGGCCCAAGAGGAACACAACGTCGCCCTCCGCCTTGAAATCGCTCGTCACTGCCTGCGCGCACGACTCGATCCGTCCCATGAGGCTTACGAGGAGCGTCGGCCGGACCGACATCTTCCTGCCGCCGAAGCTCGCGTCGTTCTTCATCGAGTCTTTCCCCGAGACAAGCGGAATGCCGTACGCCGTGCACGCGTCGTAGAGGCCGCGACAGGCGCGAACCAGCTGCGCGAGCTTGTACTCTCCGTCCGGAGTCTCGTCGCTCACCACCGGATCGGGCCAGCAGAAGTTGTCGAGCGCCGCCGTCCAGCGCGGCGAGCCTCCCAGCACGACGTGCGCGCGAAACGCCTCATCGACCGCGCACACCGCCATCCGGTAGGTGTCGTGATCGCCGTAGCGCGGACAGATACCGTGCGTGACCGTGAGGCCGTAGTCCCGGTCATAGCGCGGCTTGAGGACCGCCCCGTCGGACGGCCCGTCCATCGCCTGGCCTACGAACGGCTTCGTCACCGACTGCCCCTGAACCTCGTGGTCGTAACAGCGGACCAGCCCCTCTTTGCTCGCCACCACCGGATCGGCCAGAACCGCAAGGAGCTGATCGCCAAGCGTACCCTGTGGCTCGATCGTGCCGTCGATCGCGGGCTCGCTCCAGCGCGCCGCCAGCTCCATGCGCGGCACGCCGTCGTGGAGGAACTCCAGGCGCAGCCGCCCTACGCACTCCCCACCGTACTCGAGATGGACGTAGCCCGAGTCGGAGAAGCAGCCGATATCCGTTGCTTCCACCCTCCGCTCGGCAGCCAAAGCGAGAAACTCCGAAAGCGCCTCGGGCGCCACCGCAACGCTCATCCGCTCCTGGCTCTCGCTCACCCAGATCTCCCACGGGGCAAGCCCCGGATACTTGAGCGGACAGCGGCCAAGATCCACTTCGACGCCCCCGGATTCGCGCGCCATCTCACCCAGCGACGACGAAAGCCCGCCCGCTCCGTTGTCGGTGATCGAGCGAATGAGCCCCCGGTCGCGCGCTTCCAGCAGGAAATCGGTCATGCGCTTCTGGACGATCGGATCGGCGATCTGTACCGCTGAGGTCGGCGAGCTCTCCTCCAACGCCAGGCTCGAGAACGTCGCGCCGTGAATTCCGTCCTTGCCGATCCGCCCGCCGACCATCACCGCCCGGTCGCCCGGCCGCGCTCCTTTTTCATGTGCCGGCCGCGCCGGTCGAGCCGGCGGGCCGTCCTCTTCCGGCCCGCGAGCCTCGGAGCCGGCGTCCTCGTCCGCCTGCTGTTGGCGACCACTCCCCGGCTCCGCCGGAACCTCCCGCGGCATGATCCCTCCGGTCCCGCAGAACACCAGTGGCTTTCCCACGTAGCTCTCGTCGAAAAGAAAAGCGCCCGCCACCGTCGGAATCCCCGACTGGTTTCCCCCGTCGACGATCCCGCGGTGCACCCCTTCCAGGACGCGACGCGGCGGCAGGAGCCCTTCCGGAAGCGCCCCCGCCGGCGTCCCCGGCGGCCCGAAGCAGAGGACGTCCGTATTGAAGATCGGCTTCGCCCCCAGGCCCGTTCCCAGGATGTCGCGGTTCACGCCGACGATGCCGGTGATCGCTCCCCCGTACGGATCCAGGGCCGACGGCGAGTTATGGGTCTCCGCCTTGAAGCAGACCGCGTACTCCTCGTCCAACGCGACGACTCCCGAGTTGTCCTCGAACACCGAGAGCAAGAACGGTCCCTCGGGGCCGCCGGCAGAAGGCTCCCCGGCAGAAGCCCCGCCGGCGCCGCCCCCAACCCCGGCACATGCGCCGCCCCCGCCGCGTGCGCCGGCACCGACGCCAACGTCGTCGCCCGCGCCTACGCCCCCGGCCTCGTCGCGAGCGCCGGCGCCCCGGCCGGCCTCACGCGTGGCGGCGGCGATGTAGCTCCGAAAGAGCCCGTCGATCCGGAAGCGTCCCGCCCCGTCGCGATAATCGATTCGAGCTGCGAAGATCTTGTGCTTGCAGTGCTCGCTCCACGTTTGCGCGAGCATCTCGAGCTCGCAGTCGGTGGCCGCGGGCGCCGGCCCGTGCCGCAGCCGGTCGTTCCGGACTCCCGTGTCCTGATAGTAGCCGCGAATCGCCTCCAGCTCACGGTGGCTCAGGGCAAGAAGCCGCTCGCGCGACAAGCGCGCCAGCTCGTCGTCACTCGCTCGGGCAACATCGAACCGCTCCGCGCCCCGCGTCCCGTGCAACCGGACCTCCGGATACCAGGCCGGGAACGAGGGCCCGCCGGGCCGCCTCACGGTAAGCTGCTGAATCAACGGATTGTACAGTTCGCCCGCTGCCGCCACGATCGCCGCCTCCGGCACCCCATGCGCCGATATCACGTACTGCAGCGCCGTCTGTACTCGAAACCGTGCTGACCGCCCCGCGTCTGCCCTGGCGGGCGCGCCGAGGTCCCTCCCGGGCCCCGCCATGCGCGCGCTTGCGCCGCCGCCCCGCGTTGTCGTACCGCCCCGGCCGCCGGCCTCATCCTCCGCGCTGGGGGCCTCGGCTCCATCCGTCTCGGCTCCATC
>PWGF01000251.1 GCA_003554375.1 Spirochaetaceae bacterium | reverse complement strand
GCAGCCCCGGGCGAGCTGTCCGACGACTCGCCGGCGTATGCCCGTCCCGCCTCCGACCTCGCAATCGAGCTCGCGCGCACGGACGGCCTCTGGGTGGGGCGACGTCCGGTATCGGCCGACATCCCTTTCGCGGTTACTGATGCCGAAGACGGAGAGAAGCGGCTCTGGCTCCGCGAGTCTCGCTCGATGCACCTCGTTATCGACACCGAGGACGGCACTCGCATCGTGGACCCGGGAGACCTCTACCGGCGCTGGATTGCGCTGACCGGAGGAGGAGAGCCGTCGGGATTCTATCCGGCTCGTATCCACTCGGCTTCGCTGACGGATCTCACGGGCGACGGACGGCCGGAGATCGATGTCGTTGTTGACATACTGACCGACGTCACCGCTCGAACCCCTCCCGCCCTTCACGCTCGGATGATCGTTGCTCCGACGGCGGAGGGCATACGGCTGGTGACCCTTCTTCCGTTGGAAACCAGGGAGACGGCCGGCCCCACGATGAGCGGTCACCACGAGTTTCACTACGACGGCTCAGAGCTCGACGCAATTACGGAGTATCTTGCTCTCCGGTACCCGGCATACGAGGCGCAAGCGTCATACCGCAAACGGGTTAATACGCGCACGCTCCGGAGCAACGGTGAGTTCGTCCTACCGGCAGGACCGGAGCATACGGTGATCGAAGAACAGTTTCCCCGCACCTATGTGACCGCGGAAGATGATGTACCGCTGCGAGCCAGGCCTGACCGCGAAGCGGAGGAAGTACGTCGGCTCGACAGCGACGTGCAGGTTCAAGCGATCGGCCTTCATCCGGTACCCCAGTGGCGTGACGAAATTCGGGGAATGTGGTATCAGGTCGATTCTGAAGAGGGTGCCTGGGTTTGGGGACCGAATCTTCGCCGGCCGACCGAGGAGGAGCAGTAAGCACATGGCTCGAAACGCGCTCCGGATTTTCTTCTACATCGTCTATCTGCCTACCAAGATTATCAGCGTCTCCAGCTATGCCCTGGGGACGCTCTTCGCCGTATATCACACGGGCCGGTTCGACGTTCTCAACGCTGCTCTTATGTTCCTGGCTACGCTCTGTGTCGACATGGGGACAACGGCCTTCAATACCTATTTCGACTTCACCTACGGAGTGGACTCCGCGGATCAAGGTCGCGAGCGGGACAAGGTCCTCGTGTACGAGGGCGTAAGCCGCTGGGCTGCCTTTTGGACGAGCGTCGCGCTGTACGCGGCCGCGGTCGTATTGGGGCTGATACTCGGGATCCGAGTTGGATTCGGAATCGTCGTTGCCGGCGCCCTCTGTATGGCCGTTGGGTACTTCTATAACGGTGGTCCGCACCCGATTTCCCGGACTCCGGTCGGCGAATTCTTCGCCGGAGGGTTCCTAGGCCTAATACTCGTGGTTCTCAGCGCGTCGGTCCACGTAGGAACGCCTGACACCGCCACAATCCTCGCCGGTGTGCCGTCGGCGTTCTTCATCGCCGCAATTCTGACGTGTAATAACACGTGCGACATCGCCGGCGACCGCGAAGCGGGTCGCAGAACGCTTTCGATCCTCCTTGGCGAACGCTGGGGGAGCCGTGTCCTCTCCACCCTGGTCGGGCTCGGCTCCGGAACGGCCGTACTCTTGTCGATTACCTCGGTCCTTCCCGTAACCAGCGGGGTACTCGTTCTCCTCACTACGCCCCTCACCGTCTCGCGCCTTCGCGCCATGGCGCGGCGCGGCTACTCCCATAGCACCAAGCCGCAGAACATGGGAGCCATCTCGCAAGTCTTTTTGCTATCTACTGCCGCAGTCGTGGTTGGACTGGCGGCGGCTCTCCTCGGAGCTCCGTAGAGGCGCGAGTCCGAGGAGAAGAGAAAGATTTGCCGTGCGCTTATTTTACTGCCGACGGTGAGTTGCGCCTCTGCAGATTTCGATCGATATGAGAACGGCCGCTTGGCAGGAGTCGTATATCCTGGAGATCCCGCGCAACTCATTCGGTGAAAAGGAAGATCACCGCTTGAAAATCAGGGCAAACATTGCCATCTTGTATGCATAAGGATTGGTTTGTTTGCGTTACAGAGCGGATGTGTTATGATCTCATGCTTGCGGAGCATATCGAGACAAACACTGCGGGGGTGGTTTCATTAGGAATCGTCGGGATTTCCGGAGAGTTGTTGACAAAAGTGGGATTGAAAGTGATGGACGGTCGTGGCAGTATGGAGGGCATGCTGAAATAATTCCCTGCCTGCGGAAAGCTTTTTCAAAGCTCTCCGGCAGCCGGTTGACAAAACCATCAAGGAGAAGAGGAAACGGATATGAGTGACGTGAGTGTTGATTACCAGGATGCTCAGGATCAGGAGCTTGACGATTCTCGGCGGAGCTTTTTCGCCAAGATCGCGCGACTCTATTACATGGAGGACATGAACCAGCGCCAAATCGCACAACAGCTCAACATTAGCGTTGCAAGCGTCTCGCGTGCACTTTCCAAAGCAAAAGATCACAACATCGTCAAGATTTCTATTGACGAAACGGGCGCTGAGCACCACAAGCTGGAGATCGAGGTCGAGCGCAAATATGGGATCCGGGAGTGCGTCACGGTCCCGCGCTTCGCCGAGTCGGACAATCCCGCGCGGGAGCTGGCGCAGATTGTTTCCGGCCTCCTTGGGCGCCTCCTCAATCGCGGTAGCGTGTTGGGTGTCGGCTGGGGCCATATCGTAGCGGGCCTTGCGGCCCATATCGGCCGGGTGGGAGCTGCAAACGTCAATGTTGTTCCCATGGTCGGGCTCCAGAAGACTCAGGATCCGGCCGTCGGCGCCAACGCGGTCGCGGAGCTGGTCGCTGATCGCCTGGACGGCGTACCGCACCTAGTGCCGGTAGCTGCGCTCGCGGAGTCGCGGGAAGCACGCCGGGATCTCTTCGACAATCCGGATTTCGACAACATCCGTTGGCACTGGAGCCGCCTGGATACGGCCCTTCTATCGGTGGACTCACTCAACGTAGCCCGCGGGCTCGTAGACGCCGGCGCGTATAGTGAAGAAGCCATTGCGAAGATGGAGCAGGAGGGCGCCGTCGCGGCACTCAACTTCACGCCGATCAAGGCGGACGGGACTGAGGTCTCCACGGAAGATACTGAGCGGGTGGTTGCAGTGAAGTTGCGGG
>PWGF01000274.1 GCA_003554375.1 Spirochaetaceae bacterium | reverse complement strand
CCCGCTCGCCGCCGCGCTTCCAGGCGTGTTGTCCAACTGCGTTTGCCCTGGGCCGGGAGAGACAACAATCCGTGTCCCCCGCCGACAACTTCGTCGCGACCCCACGGCACGCCATATCCGAGGCTTGTTTCTCTCCACCGGCGAAGCTGCGCGGTACCCGCTCATCCCGCCCGGCGAGCGTACGAGAGAGTCGTGTCGTTGACGCCCCGGGGACAAGTGACTACCGTAGCGGCATGGAGAACGACCTCTTGCGCCGGCGAGGCTCCGCCGTCGGGACGGCGATCGGCCTCGCTGCTCTTTTCGTGGCGACACAGTTCGTAGTCAGCTTTGCCCTGATGCTTGTGCTCTACCGGCTTCCCGACATGGAGGTTCCGGCAACAATTCTTGCTCCCGAGCAGACTTTGCTCATCAACACTGTTGCCATGGCCGCTGCTGCCGGCCTCGTCATTCTTGTCTACCGCCTTCTCCAAGGCCGGCTCTCTTTGTTCCGCCTGCAGGATGTCTCTCGCCTCGCGCCTTACGCGCTTCCCGTGCTCTTGCTGACGATTGGGCTCCAGTTGGTCGAAACGGGTACCTTGGCAGGACTTCAGGTCGATCCGGGGGCATATATGGAGCTAGTGGAAGCGATAGTGCAAGTGGATCTGGCGTTAGCCGCGCTCGCCGTGGTTATCGCCCCCTCCGTCCTGGAAGAAGTGGTGTTTCGCAGAGTCATCCAATCACGGCTGCACGGCGCGCTCCCCGTGCCGGCCGCAATTGCTCTCTCCGCTCTGCTCTTCAGCTTAGTCCATGTTATTCCGGTCCAGATGATTGCCGCGGCAATATTCGGCTTGGGTTTCGGATACCTATTCTGGGCCACCGGCAGCATCGTTCCGGCGATCCTGGCGCATGCGCTCACCAACAGCTTCGCGCTGTTTGCAGCTCGAGCCCAGTACGGACCGGCGGCCTCGGAAGCCGCGCCACCTACTGCGGGGGCGGTTCTCACGTTACTTGCGCTTGGGCTCATGCTCGCCGGCGCCGGCTTCTTCCTGACGGAGCGAATCCGATCTGGACCGACGGCGCAAAAAACAGCCTGCAATCGCCGTCCCACATCCTAACCCGTGAGTATCGACAACAGCTCGGCGTCCGTTTTCGCGGACAGAACGGCCTTCCGCTTATCCTCATCCTTCAGGAGCTGACTAATCTCCGAGAGAAAACGCACGTGCGGGCCGGTACGTCCCTTCGGTGAGAGCGTCATGATGAATATGCGCGAAGGTTTGCGGTCCAGGCTCTCGAAATCGATCTTGCGTTTGCTTACCCCAACGCACGCAAGGAGCTCACTTACCGCATCCGTCTTAGCATGAGGGATCGCGATGCCATTCTCCATCCCGGTCGACATCCGTGACTCGTTGTCCAGGAGTGCCTGCAACGCCATGTCCCGATCTTCGACCCTTCCCGTGGAAACGAGCATGTCCAGAAGCGCGCTTATGACGTCGTTCTTTGTCTTGCCCGGCAAGTCGACGGTCACGAGATCTCCGGTGAGCACTTCCTTCAACATGAGCGCGCAGCCTATGGCGCACGCGCCCCTTTGTCAAGCAACAACCCCGGCACAACTGGGCAACCGCAGTTGGACGCCGCGCGCGGAAGCGCGGCGGCCATTGCCCCGGTCTCTCACCGTTCCTCCCTCGCCTCGTAAGCGCCGAGCTCGAGCTCGGCCACATTCTCTATGTGGTGAGTCTGAGGAAACATATCGACGGGCTTCATTCGGATCACCCGATAAGCTTCACTGAGCCGCTCAATATCGCGCGCCTGTGTGGACGGCTTGCAGCTGATGTAGAGAATCCGGGGAATCCTAGCTTCCAGAAGTGTCCGCACTACCTGAGGATGTAGCCCTGCCCTCGGCGGATCAAGCACAACAAGATCCGGCTGCAGATCCCCGAGCCGCGTGCCACTTGCGCCATTCGCCGCTCCGTCGCGCAGCACTTCTTCCGCCGTACCTGCGACGAACCGGCAGTTCTTCACGCCGTTGTCCCGAGCATTTGCTTCGGCGGCGTCCACGGCCTCGGGCACGCTTTCCACCCCGACCACGTGTTCCGCTATTCCCGCGAGCGACAGCGCAATGCTGCCGATTCCGCAGTAGACATCATAGACAGTGTTGCTTGCGCCGTCAGCGGCCCATTCACGCACGAGCGAGTACAGGCGAACCGCCTGCCGGGTGTTGGTTTGGAAGAACGACTGGGGCCCGAGCGACAGTATGAGCTCCCCGACTTGCTCTCTGATAACCGGAGCTCCCCAGGCCAATCGCATCTTGCAATCTGCAAGCGAGTCGTTTCGCTTCGTGTTAATGGTCTCGTATAGCGAGGTGATCGCCGGAAACGACCGGATCAAAAAGTCGCGTAGCGCGCCGCCGGCTTCCTCATCCTCCTCGCCGTACACCACGATCACCATCACCTCCCCGGTCTCCGCAGTCCGAACTACCAGCGATCGCAACAGCCCGTGATGCTCAACCGGATCGTAGAACGATAATCCCCGCTCACGCGCAAAATCAGCAACCGCGTTTCGAAGCTCGTTTGAGGGAGCAGGCTGGAGGTGGCATTCCCGGATGTCCAGAACCTTGTCGAAGCTGCCCCGCACATGGAAACCGGCTGCATTGCGCGCCTCGAAGACGTCGCCACTCTCGACCTCGTCCCGGGTGAGCCAGCGCTTGTTCGAGAAACTGAAGTCGAGCTTGTTGCGGTACCAGCGATCGTGCTCGCACCCCAGTATCGGCTGGGGCGCAGGTGTGTCCGTCTTACACAATCGGTCGAAGATCTCACGCACGAACTGCTCTTTGTGCTCAAGCTGTCGCTCATACGGAAGATACTGCCACTTGCACCCCCCGCACTCACTGAAGTGGGCGCAGAACGGCTCGATCCTCTTGGAGCTCAACCGTTTGTATTCGGTCACGCGTGCGTATCCGAACGAACGCTTCCACCTATAGACGCGGACATCCACGACTTCGCCGGGTAGCGCGTCCTCCACGAAGAGAACCAGTCCGCGCGGTTTGGCGACGCCGTAGCCTTGATATTCGATTGATTCTACCGTCAAATCGCGGTATTCTCGGGGACGTCGGGGCATCGGGGACGAGTGTACCGCCACCAACGGGGTACAGGGCAACCCCAAAGCATATCTATGCGGGATCCGAACGTGG
>PWGF01000323.1 GCA_003554375.1 Spirochaetaceae bacterium | reverse complement strand
TCCGCCGGCAGGTAGACCGGCTCAAAGCCGGACTGTCCGCCGACAACCTCGTAGATCCTGGAAGCTTGACGGAGATCGAGACCGCGACCCTTAAGAACACGTTCTCCCAGATCAGCTTGATCCAGAAGAAGGTGAGCTATGATTTCCGCGTCAGTACGTAACGGGCCGGCGCTGCTTTCCCTGGACGGGGCCGGCCGGCAAAGGAAAGGGCGGCCGCGCCGGCGCGAAGTCGCGCCGCCGCGAAACGGCCCGCGTCCTCTCCCTTTCTTCTGCCACCGGCACGTCTCACTGCAGGCCGGCCGGCAAGGTTATACCCCTCAGAGGAGGCCGTCGGCCGCCCGGCAACTCCTGCTTCTCTTTTAACCCGCCGCCGCGTGCCGCGGCTTCTCTTTCTGCGTGGCCAGGGATACCACGTAAATCGTTATGAAGCTCAACGGAATCGAGATGATCCCCGGCTGGTCGAGCGGCATCGGAGCATTTGCCGGATCCAGACCGTAGATTCCCCACATGTCCGGGCCTATGAGAATCAATCCTACCGACGCCACGAGTCCGACCAGGATGGACGCGATAATGCCGGCTGCGGTCGTCTTCTTCCAGAACAGCATGAACAGAAGCGACGGCAGGTTAGCGGAAGCCGCCACCGCGAAAGCCCATCCGACGAGGTAGCTGACGTTCACTCCCCGGAATGCGATTCCGAGCGCGATCCCGATTGCTCCTACGACCACAGCCACGATACGGCCTACGAGCACTTTCGTTTTGTCCGGGATCTCATGGCGGACAAGATTGACCATCAGATCGTGTGCTACTGTTCCCGAGGCGGCCATGATAAGCCCCGAAGTAGTGGCCAGAACCGTCGTGAAGGCGATCCCCGATACCACGGCAAACAGCGGTTCATTGAAGCTGCGTGCCAAGAGCGGAACACTCATGTTGTCGGTAAGGGGGTTGTTTGCCCCTCCGACCAGAGCTCCGACGCCGAGATAGACGGTGAGCGCATAGAAGATCCCCACTCCGGCAATCGCGACGATCGTCGACTTCCGTGCCGCCGCAGCGCTGGGCACCGTATAGTAGCGTATGAGGATATGGGGCAATGCGGAGGTACCAAGGAAGAGGGCAAGCATAAGGGACACGAAGTTGAGCCGGTTCAAGAGCGTAGTGGCTTCCGGTTCTCCCTCCTCGGCGACCACCGGGAAACGCATTCCCGGTCGCATATACTGATCTCCCGGGACCGGGTTCTCGTAGTACACCGAGACCTGTGTTCCCCCACCGGTCTGAAAGTCCGCCGTGCTCGGGAGTTGGACGCGAGTATCCTCATCAGACAGCAACGCGAGCAGCCCAACGGGGCCAACGGAACCGGTGGCCTCTTGACCGCCGGGCAGATCGGAGACACGACCCATCTGGCGAAGCCGTGCCTCACCACCGAGCCCGAAATCCACGCCGTTCACCAGCTGCGTTCCGTCCGGCTTCCTCGCTACACTCTGGACCTCTCGAAGCTCGGCTTCCGTTCCCTGGGGGAGGAATCTGGAATCGGTCTCCAGACGCCACCAGTCTTCGATTCGGACATAGGGCGAGCCGTCAACCTCCTCCACCCGGTTCGCGCCGAATTCGGCGGTACGACCTTTCACTCGAGCCGTGTACTCACCTTCGGCCGCTGCCGGCTCGGCCGGAATCAGACGTGAGAGTTGATACAACTTCAGAACCGGCCTGTCCGTATACTCGTGGTATTCGACATGGGTGTCGACGATCTCCGGGTCTCTGAGCGGGGTTTGGGCCAGGGCCTCCCGGTCGATTTCGCCCTCGTCAGTCATCGCGAGCGCCACCTGCTCAAACCGATAGCTTTCGAGTCCCTCCGGGCCTTCTTCGCGGGGGAGATCGGACGTGTCGACGCCCCGTATCAGCACCGCGATCGTGAGCACCACTGCAAAGGTCAGCAACAGCCCGCCGTTGAAAAACTGGACGTAGGTTGTCGACGTCATGCCGCCGCTGGCAACAAGGAATACGACCACCGCACCCACAATGAGCACGCCTATGTAGTGCGGAATACCGAGCAACGGCTCAACAAGTACCCCCGCACCGACCATCTGCGGCACCAGATATACCAGCGAGACGATCAGAACACTCAGACCCGCAGCCAGCTGAATCCCGGGACGCCTATAGTTCTTGTTGAGCGCGTCGGAGACCGTAAACGTACCCATGCGCTTCATCGGCTCGGCGATGACGAACAACGCCACAACCCAGCCGGCAAGAAACCCAATGGAGTAGAGGAACCCGTCGTATCCGAAGAACGCGATCAGGCCCGCAATTCCCAGGAAGCTCGCCACCGAGAGGTACCCCCCGGCAAAGGCGATGCCGTTCACGCCCCAGTGGACGGATCTCCCGGCCGCATAGTAGCCTCCCGAGGTAGCGGTCTTACTCCTGCCGGCGCGAGAGGAGACAATCAGTACAAGAATTACGAATGCAACAAAAACTGCAAGCGCCATTTAGCTCTCCTCTCCCTCGGTCGGAGGAACCCCGCAGAGCCAGTTGTACAGCAGCGCGAGAACAACCGCCAGAATAATGAGTCCCAGCCCATAGGTAAGGGCGAGATTCAGCCCGAACAATCCGGATCTCTGAATAATTCCAGGGAAAAAGACGTTTAGTATCACAAAACCCGCGTACACAACCGCATACAGCAACGTCATACGCACGCCTAGACGAACCTTACGCCGCTCGTACGCCTCGCCGGCAGTCGGCTTGTTTCTATCCATACAACCTCCCCGATCTGTTCATAATAGGTGGTCATGTTCTGTTGTCAAGCGTAGATGTGGCGCTTCTTCGGCGCGCCCTCACCACCGATCGCGGATGCCTCCTTCGTTGACATCAGCACTGATCAGCGGGATAGTGACCTATGGCTATTTCACACAAAAGACTCGGCACGCACGGCGTGCTCGTGAGCAATCTCTGTCTCGGGACGATGAATTTCGGCCCGCGCACGAGCGAGAAGGACTCCTTCGCGATTATGGACCGGGCACTCGAGCTCGGGATCAACTTCTTTGATACCGCGGACGTCTACGGCGGCGAGCTCGGCCGGGGTGCCACCGAGAAGGTCCTCGGGCGCTGGTTTGCGCAAGGGGGTGGCCGGCGCGAGGCAGTTGTCCTGGCGACCAAGGTCTACAACCCCGCCGACGAGGAAGGCG
>PWGF01000214.1 GCA_003554375.1 Spirochaetaceae bacterium | reverse complement strand
TGCTTCTGCCTTGGTTGCTGTAGGCCACGCACTTCACAGAGAGCCGAATGCTCGCTACATTCAGGCCATGACCTTCCCCGGATACGAGAATGCCCTCGGCGGTCGGGCTCATGGCGAGCACGGGGACAGCGCGACGGTAGCGGCTGCTGAATGCCGTCGTCTGGTGGCGTACCTCGAGCGCTTCGTTACGGCGCGACGCCTTGAGCGTTTTGCTGAGGCGATCGAGCACAGGACTCGCTACGTGACGCCGGTTCTGGAGAATCTCAACAACACGTTCAACGCCACCGCGGTGACGCGCACCACGGACGGATTGGGCCTGCAGGATCTCCACATCGTGGAGGACCGCTGTCGCTTTGCCCTGAGCGCCGGGGTTACGCAGGGCGCGGCCAAGTGGCTGACTATGCATCGATATCGTGGAAGACCGCGTCCTCCCGCGGCGGACTCGGAATTGCCGGCCCGCGCACGGCAATCGGAGGGACCTCAGACGGGACGAGTTTGGGGCGGCGAGGAGAGGGATTCGTTTGAAGAGTCTGCAGTTCGTCGCTGTTACGCGGCTCTCCGAGCCGCAGGGTACGTAATTGCCGTTACGAGCCCGCATGCCGGAAGTTACACTCCGGAGAGTCTGCCGGTCGACAGACCGGTGGCTGTTGTATTCGGTGCCGAAAAGGAAGGAATCAGCGGGCCGGCGGCAGAGGAGGCGGACTACGCGATCCGTATCCCTGTGTACGGGTTTGTCGAGAGTTTCAATGTTACGGTGAGCGCTGGAATCACGCTCTATACGCTTGGCGAACGCGTCCGGCGGTTGCCGCCGGAGCGGTGGAAATTGACGGAGCACGAGCAGCTTGGAGTGAAGCTAGCCTGGCTCCAGGAGTCCGTCCCACGGCGGGTAGTAACCGGAGACTGGAGAGCGCGGGCTCTCGAGCAGGGAACAGGGTCCGAATCGCGAGCATAGCGACTGCCGTACGCGGCGTGAGTCGCGCGGTTGCCCCGCCCTTGCGTCCGCGGTCGAGCTTCATGTCAGCTGCTCGAGCGCCCAAGAGGCGTGCTCGGCGATAATCGGGTCAGGATCTATGGCAAGACGGCGCAGCCTCGGGACGAGCTCCACCGCCCCGACGTTAGCCGCAACGACACACGCATTGCGGATCATACCGACTCGACCGGCGCGCATCAACGGGGTGCCGGCGAACCGGTTGTGAAACTCCGCGTCACTTTCGATGTCCATAAGCTCAGCGAGTGGGCGGCTGTGACCGGCGCGCGCGCGCAGGAAGTCCGTCTGATCGGTGACCTCGGCGCGGACGTTGAGCGGGCAGACTTCCTGGCACAGGTCACACCCGAATAGCCAGGAGCCGATCTTGGGGCGAAGATGCTCCGGGATCGATCCTTTGAGCTCGATGGTGAGATAGGAGATGCAGCGGGAGGCGTCGATGCGGTGAGGCGCATAGAGCGCTCCGGTAGGGCACACGTCGATGCAGCGCGTGCATCCCGAGGGGCAGGCGCCGTGGCGGTTGCCCGACGGACTGGTGGCCGGGCCGCTAGGGGGCCACCAGCGTGTGCTTATGATCTCGCCGATGACAAACCAACTGCCCAAGCTGCTTGAGATCGCGAGCGTATTTCTTCCTTGGAATGCTACTCCCGCGCGGGCAGCGTAATGCCGCTCAGCGAGCGGCGTGGCGTCGGTAAACGGTCGGAAACGGTGCTCCGGGTAGCGCTGCGAAAGCGTTTTGGCCGCGCGTTTGAGACGCTTTCCGAGCGCATTGTGGTAATCGCGCCCCCACGCATACCGTGCGATCCGGCCACGGAACTCGGAGCTTCCGTCGTTCGGGACGGCATGTGCTCGGCCTCGACCCCAAGGGGCACTCTGATGGTAACTCATTGCCGCAATCACGATCGAACGGCATCCGTCAAGGAGCTGCTCAGGTCTGAACTTGGCCTCGGTATGGCTCTCGAGATACGCCATCTCGCCGTGATAGCCATGCGAGAGCCACTCGGCGAACTCGGCTTCTTTATCCGGAGCCGGCTCCGCGTCCGCCACGCCTAGCGCGCTGAGTCCATGCTCCTCGAACAGAGTAACAAGCTCGCCGGGAACCCGAGGCCGGTATGCCCTGCGCGCGATCATTCGCGATCTCCGTCTCCTTCGTCGGGACCGTTGTGACCATGGTCATCGACCCCCTCACCGCTGTGCTCGTCGGCCTCGTCGTCCTCGCTACCGCCGTCGTCTTCGGGTTCTTCGGAGGAGTCTTCGGACTGCTCACTTGTCTGCGCGCCGCTTCCTTCTATCACTTTGAACGCCCTGACTTTTCGGTCAGCGGACTCCGGAGCTTCCTCGGATACTTCCTCGATAAGCGTGACCGACTGGAATGGAATCATGAGGTGCTCCGTGTCCCGAAAGCGCTGCTTGAGCTCATCGGTTTGCGGATCGATAATAAGCGACCTCCCTTCCGGGAAGACCAAATCCCGGATACTTACGAAGTAAGGATGGGTGAGATCGAGGCTTCGGGACCGAAGCACCACTTCCTTCTTGTCTTTCCATTTGAAGTGAACTTTGTAGAGCGACATCCTGGTATCTCTCCTCAGTCAATTTCGTGTACACGTTCTTCTACAATCTACTTGGCGATCGACGCCGTTTCTTCGTCCGGCGCTCAACCCGGTCGACTCCGCGGTCGGAGCTCGCGGCGTTCAAGCCGACTCCTCCGTGCGCGACTGTCGGCGGTTCTGCGTGAACTCGAAGTACGCTTTGCCCTGGTTCACATCGACCTCGACAATGCGCACGCGAACTCGATCCCCGATACGATATACCGTACCGGTATCCTGGCCGATGAACTGGAAGTTTTCCTGGTCCAGAAGGTACTGATCATCATTCATTCCGGCACGGGGTACCATCCCTTCGATCTGGTAGTGCACCAGCTCCACGAAGACGCCCCCACGGCTTACGCCGGAGATAACGCCGGCGTAGTTGCGGCCAACTTTGGTGCTGAGAAACTCCATTGCCTTTCGCTTTCTGTAGGCGCGCTCCGCATCGATGGCGAGGCGTTCCATCTCGCCACAATGGGCGGCGATCTCGGCAAGCTGACGGCTTTCCGACCGGCTCACTTTGCGGTTTCCGCTTGCGTAGCGTTTCACAAGCCGATGGACTGTGAGGTCGGCGTAGCGGCGAATCGGCGACGTGAAGTGGGTGTACGCTTTGAACGCGAGCCCGAAGTGGCCTTGGTTCTCGGTGCTGTAGAACGCCTTGGTCATCGATCTGAGCGCGACCTTCTCCGCGAAGAGTTGGAGCTCGAGCGACTCGACTATGTCGAGAATCCGTTGGAACTGTTGCGGCGTCAGCTCGTCTTCGATGTCGAGCGGAATGCCGAGATTCCGCAAGACGGTCCGAATCGTTGCCACATCCTCCGGTTTTGGGCGTTCGTGTACGCGGAAGACGAACGGACGCACACCCCCGCGGCGCCTCACTCCAAACGTGCTTGCGATCGAGCGGTTGGCCAGCAGCATCAGCTCTTCGATCAGTCGCTGTGCTTCAAGTCGTTCGCCCCGCCGTACTTGTTCCGGTATACCGTCGGCGTCCAGCGTGATGACCGGAGCGGGGAGATCGAAATCGATGCTGCCGGCTGCTTCCCGCTTTGCACGAAGCATGCCGGCGATAAGCTGGAGCTGATGCAGCGCAGAGGCGATGGGGTGTTGCCGGCCGGCCAGAACGGCTTCGGCCTCCTCGTAGCTGAGGCGATGCCGGCTACGGATGACGGACTCAACGACCTCCACCTCGTGCACCTCTCCGCGACTGTCAAGGACGATTAGCACCGAATGGGCGAGCCGGGCCTTGTTGGGGGTGAGGCTGCAAAGATCGTTTGAGATGCGCTCCGGGAGCATCGGAAGGACGTCCTGCACGAAGTATACGCTCGTCGCGCGACGGCGCGCTTCACGGTCGATCGAGCTTCCTTCGGCGACGAATGCCGACACGTCGGCGATGTGAACTCCTACTTCGAACAATCCGTCATCGCGCTGTCGGACTGAGAGCGCATCGTCCAGGTCTCCTGCGTCTTCAGGATCGATGGTGAAAACCTGTCGGTCTGTGAGATCAACTCGCTCCGCGCGCGCCTTTTTCATGTTCGGTTCGGTTAGGCGCTGCGTTTCCTCGATCACGTCGTCCGGAAACTCCAGGGAGAGCCCTCGTGAGCGCGCGATGATCTTGAGGTCTATACCCGGCTCGTCTCGCGTACCGATCACTTCCTTGACTTCCGCAACCGGGCGTGCCGACGGTTCGTCCCACTGTTTGAGCACCGCGCTTACTACGGTATTGTTGCGTGCCTGTCGAGTCAGGCCGGCACGCTTGAGATCGACTTTTTCGACACGATACACACCGACGACTCGGTCATTCTCAGGATAGAGCTCGCCCCCTTGTCGGGTTCTTCGAAAAAGGCCGACGATCGGCCGTGTCGACCGTTCGATCACACCCACGATTCGCCCTGCCGGTCTTCGGCGCGACGAGCTGCGGAAGACTTCTACGGTTACGCGATCACCTTCGAGCGCGGTTCCTAGGTGGTCGCGGTCTACGAAAACGTCTGGGCCGTCCGCGCCGTGCACGAAGCCGAACCCTTGTGATGTAAGGACGAGTGTCCCTTCTGAGGTCTGGTTTTTTCTTGCCATATTGCTTCTTATACTCTCTTGGGTTTCTTTGGTTTGGGCACGTTGGTGCCGAAGACGGGACCTCTCCCGCGGATATCACCGGCCTTCACCGGTGGCGCTACCTGCTCAGACGGTAGTACCGGGCCGTTCCAACCGGTAGCCTGTGACAGCCTCAGATAACGGAGTCGGAGCCTTGCCCGTCGGCACTGAGCGACGTCTGGTCGTGGCAGATTTGGAATGCCCACCTGTTACGAGCGACAGCGTGCTCCCGCTGTCCCAGGGGTGGAACTAGGCGATTGCGGCGGATCTTCGTTTCGGGGGAAATCGTCCTTCCCTGAGTTAACCAGGCCACACGATGAGAAAGGCGAACGCGCTACACCGGAAGACCGTCCCCCATCCGATGCCGCAGACGCTGAGGAGGGCGTCGAGCGGTAGGCGCGGATCCCGTCGACGAGTTCTTCCATCGTCCGCAGAACCAGGTCAAGCCGATCCGGATAGTGCGAATCCACCGTGCGAGCCTGAACGCTCAGAACGAGTATGAGCTCGAACAGCCTGGGAGGAAGGCTGCCGTTTCCCAGGGCCTGAAGCGCCTGTTCCCTCCCTTGCTCTGTGAGAGCATACACCTTTCGCTTGCCCCGGTCCACTGCCGTCACGTAACCTTCTGTTTCCAGTTCGTGAAGGTACGGATAGACGGCGGCGTTGCTGACGGGGATTCCTCGTTTTTGGCACCGTTTCACAAAGTCGTACCCGGAAATCTCACCCGCTTCCCATAGATGCGCTAGAAGGAGCTGTTTGCGTACCGAGGTCGTGATCATTCTGTTCCCCCCTGGAACGTGGGGAGTATAGTATGATGTCGATAATGGGTCAATTCTAACGCACCGTCTGGCCAGGGAAGCGCAGTTGGACAACGCGCCCGGAAACGCGCCGGCGAGCGGGGGCTTGGACGATTGCCGGGGGCCAATGGTGGTGTAGTGAGGGCGCAAGTGCGTGTTTCGGCGGTTCTTCGCCGCTGCCGGCGAACCGTACGGACCGAACTGCGTTTGCCTTGATCGCGCGCCACCTATCTCAACTGAGCAGCAAGATGCGCGAAGCAGGCATGCGGATGCTCACTACCGAGGTGAGCCGGGCCGCGCTCGTTCGAGCATGCGAGAGAGCTCCTGCGGATCGACGAAGCCAACGACGCATTTCCCCCCGTCACGAAGCGTTAGTCGTTCGTGAAGCCGGGCACGGTCATGCTCGAATGGTTCTCCACGCGGCCACTCCGTGACGAAACGGGTAAGCAGAGGGCTATCCGAGCTCCACGAATGATATATCCACGTGCCGTCGCGCCGCGACGCCACCACGCGGGCGCTCTTGAGCACCTGGAGATGTCGGGAAACTTGGTACTGCGGAAGCTCCAGCGCGTCGACTAGCTCACATACACAGGCTTGAAGCTCGGTCGCAGCGAGGACGTGTGCTATCCGGAGGCGCGTTTCATCAGCAAGGGCCTTTAGGACCGCGGCATGGTTTTCGTCTTCCATATCTCAACATCTCGTGGCGGGTGAACGCTACTTATTTGACTCATGTTCTGTCAAGCGTTGGGTGCCGCCTGCCGCCGCCGCGCTTCCGGCCGAAGTATCCAACTGCGTTTGCCTCGACTGCCGCTTACTCAGGTCAATGTGCGGACGGAGGCCCGTTCCGTGATTGAGTGGGGGAGTATGATGCCCGCTACATCTTCGGAAGACCCGATCAAGTACTCCACGGCTCGACGGCCGAGCTCCCGGACCGGTTGACGGACGGCAGTAAGCCCGGGCGGGACCATCTCAGCGAGCTGAGTGTCGTCGAAGCCGACGATCGAAAGATCGTCCGGAACCCTTTTCCCGTGTCGATGTGCCGAGTTGAGAGCTCCCACGGCCATTTCGTCGCTTGCAGCAAAGACCGCCGTCAACTGCGGCGCACGATCCCACAGTGTGTCCATGGCACGCATCCCGCTGCGGAAATCAAAGTCACCATGTGCGACGTATTCTTCGCGTATGGGAAGGTTGTGATGCTTCAGCGCGGCTCGGTAGCCGTCGAGCCGCGGCTTTCCAGCGATCGGATCGTCCTCGGACCCTCCAATCATTGCAATCTGCCGGTGCCCTCGTTGTATCAGGTAGGCGACGGCGTCGTAGGAGGCGCGGTAGTCGTCGATCTTGATATATGGGAACGAATACAGAGGCGAGTAGGTCGACACCAAAACGACGCGAGTTTGCAGAAGGTCAAAAGCCTTTTTGTACTCGTCGGTTAGCCATTCGCTAACGAAGATGACGCCGTCGACCCTCTTCTCCCGAAGCATGCGGAGATACTTGAGCGTTCGGGCACCGTCCTGATCGGTATCACAGATGATAACGCTGAGATCGGCTGCATGAGCACGGGTTTCTACTCCTGAGAGAAGCTCCGATACGAAGTAGCTGGTGAGACTTGGGAGAAGTAGTCCAATCGATTGCGTGCGTTTCCCGGAAAGACTACGCGCAAGATCGTTGCGCGTGTAGCCGCTGTTTTCGATAACTCGGAGGACTCGATCCTTTGTGGCTTCCGAGAATCCGGTTTGGTTGTTCAACACTCGCGACACGGTAGCAACTGAGACTCCGGCCTGGCGGGCGATGTCTTTGATCGTCACGTTCTTATCTCCTGCGATCGAAAAGCTACTGAGTAAACGGTTACCTGCCTATACCGTACTGCCGTTCCTGGGATTTGTCCATATGCGGCCGGGTGTCGGAGAGACTTGATGATGTGGAGGCAGGTGCCTTGGGTGTAACGGGCTACGAGTTCGGTAAGTCACTTTTGCGCAATAACATGGTTACTACAAACTCATGGCGTGCAATTGGCGAACCTATAGGTGCTGGAGGGGAGCAGCCATGGCAAGTATACGTTTACTCACTATTCTGGGGTCTGGTGAGGAATTCTGCCGACTAGCGGAACAGATAATGGCAAGTGCCGGGCAGAAATGGGTCATAAAACCCCAAACTTCTCCGTTGACAACACAATGAACCGGAGTCATAATGAGTAAACGGTTACGTTCTTCACTGTGTCCATCGGCCTAAACGAGAACACAGTTGATACCGACCGTATCTTCCGGGCGGTTGTCCTGGAAGCCATCGATGGTTCCCTAACGGGAAAGGAGGTTCCCATGTTTGACACAAAGGTAATGTCCGTTGTCGCCGGTTTGTTCCTGATCGCCATGCCGCTTTTCGGGGCTGGTGAGCGCGAGGCGGAGCTCGAGTTCTTCCAGCACAAGATGGAAGCCGAGGATACGTTCGATGAACTGCTGGAAGAGTTCATGGAAGAGTACGAAGAGCTCGGCATCCAAGTAGAGCAGAACCAGGCTCCGGAGGCGGATACCCAGATAATGTCCCGTCTGGCGAGTGACCGTCTTCCCGAGATTATCTCGATAAATGCGGACGCAACATACGGTGAGCTCGCCGATTCCGGAGAGCTGAAAGCTTGGGACGGCACCGAGATCGCCGAGCGAATCCACGAAGCGCATATCGAGATGACGCAAATGTTGGCCGAGGAGCGGACGGACCGGATATACGGCATTCCATACGCCGCAAACGCCAACACGGTCCTGTACAACGTGGACATGTTCGAGGAGCTTGGCCTCGATATCCCGACTACTTGGTCGGAGTTCATTGAGGTGGCGGAAACAATCGAAGACGCAGGGGAACAACCGTTCTTCCACACGTTTGCCGACGAGTGGACCGTAATGGTGCCGTGGAATTCGCTCGCCGCCAACTACGAACCCGCGGACTTTCCCCAACTCAGACGAGAAGGCGAAGCCACTTTCTCCGAGTACTACGAAGAGCCTGCCGAAAAGATGCTGACGCTTTTGGAGTACGGCGGCGATGATCCGTTCGGATACTCATATTCCGATGGCAACCATGCCCTCGCTCGCGGGGATACCGCCATGCTGATCCAGGGAGTCTGGGCCATCAGCGACGTGGAGGCCGCTGACCCGGATCACGATATTGGGGTCTTTGCCATGCCCGTTCGTGAGAACCCGGAGGAGAACCTGCTCGTTTCCGGCGTCGACTCGATCATCTCCATACCGGAAGGTCTTGACGAGGAAACGGAAGAGGCCGCGGTACAAGTCGTGGAGTATCTCACCAGGCAGGACGTTGCTCACCAGTACATCCACGGGGAAGGTATGTTCCCCACGGTCAAGGGTATAGACCAAGAGGATCCGATGATGGAGGAGCTTCAGCCGTACTTCGCCGAAGGAAGGCTGACGCACTTCCCGGACCACTACTATCCGCCCGACATGGGTTTCGCCGGTATGGTGGTCGAGTTTCTCCAGCACGGTGACGTCGACCAGTTCCTCCAGGACATCGACGATACGTACGATCTCGTACGGGAGCGCTAGCAGAAGGATCTATAACGCGTTCGAAGGCTCCCTGCAGGTTCGAGCCCCTGAGGCCGCGTAGTGCCGAAGGGGGCTCGGCCGGCATACGCTTGCCGAGACCCTTGATGTACCAAAGGAGGAACCAATGATTCTTCGCAGTCGCGCGCCATACCTCGTGATGGTGTTGCCGATGCTGGTCCTGTTCTTTGTCTTCCACACCTACCCGTTGCTCCAAGGTCTCTACTACAGCTTCACTGACTTCGCAGGGTGGGGAGATTATGAGTGGGTTGGACTCCGCAATTACCGGAACGTTTTTCGTGATCCGCGGATTTTTGACGCCTACCAGTTCACTTTCCTCTTCGCGATCACGTCGATGATTTTGGTAAACGCGGTGGGGTTGGGGGCAGCCGTTGGTCTCAACAGCAACAGAGTGCCGGCTCGACCTGTTTTCAAGACCATCTACTTCATCCCGTACGTTCTCAGCCTCTTGGTCATCGGATACATCTTCAGTTACTTCTTCGCACACATATTGCCTCGGCTGGGGGTGATGCTCGGAATTCCCAACCTTTCCCATAACATTTTGGGACGTCCGGATACTGCCTGGATAGGGGTTGTGGTCGTAAGTGTGTGGCAGATGTCGGCGTTTGCCATGATTATATACCTCGCTGGGCTTCAGTCCATCCCAAAGGAGCTCTACGAAACATGCGAGATCGACGGCGGAACGGAAGCGCAGAAGTTCTTGCACGTAACATTCCCGTTGATTGCGCCCTACTTCACCATAAATATGGTTGTTGCCTTGAAAAACTCCCTCATGGTGTTTGACCAGATCATGTCGCTTACCGGAGGCGGGCCCGGAAGATCGACTGAGTCCGTGTCGATTCTGATCTATCGAGGGGGATTCCAGGCCGGGAACTTTGCCTATCAATCGGCGAACGCTTTCATCCTGTTCATCGTGATTGCGGTGGTTTCGGTGGTTCAGATGAAGAGGCTTCAGAAGAGAGAGGTCCAGCTATGAAGGCGCTCCGGAGATACGACTGGTTACGTACCGTTCTCTTGCTCGTTGGAGCCGTCGTCTTCGTGTTCCCGCTATACATGACCGTTATGATTGCACTGAAGACTCCGGCGGACATGACGACACTGTCCGGGATTCTCAGTATCCCGAGCGATCCTCAATGGGGCAATTTTGTTGAAGCTGCCCGTGTAGCCGACCTGTTAACCGCTTTCCGAGTGAGCGTCACGGTTACCTCGTCTTCGGTGGTGTTGACCGTGCTGACCAGCAGCATGGTCGGGTATGCGATTGGACGGAACCCGAAGAGTCGGCTCTATCGCATTCTGTTCTTGTATTTTGTGAGTGCAATGTTCGTACCGTTCGCGGTGATCATGCTGCCGATAGCGCGGCAGATGGCCTTCTTGGACTTGGATACGGTTCCCGGGCTCATCATCCTGTATACCGCCTATGGAGTTCCATTGAGTGTCTTTCTGTACGTCGGGGGGTTGAAGTCGGTGCCTGTGGATTTCGACGAGGCTGCGTGGATAGACGGGGCATCGGTATTCTATAGCTTTCGGAAGTTGATCTTTCCGCTGCTCAAGCCGGTACATGCAACAGTAGTAATCCATACTGCCGTATGGACTTGGAACGATTTCCTGCTGCCACTCATAATCCTGGGGGCACGTCGAATCAACACGCTGGCGTTGGCACAGCACTCATTCGAGGGACAGTTCACGACCGACTACAATCTGGGGTTCGCTTCATATCTCATTGCACTATTGCCGATGATTGTCATCTTTCTTGCGGCACAGAAGCTGGTTGTTTCAGGACTTACCGGGGGTGGGTTGAAGTAACCCGGAACGGTTGCACGGGCTTGCGAGCATACAAGCATCAAGAGGAACGCGTTGTGAGTCATTCATTGTCAGAGAAGTGGTGGCAGGAAGCCACGATCTATCACATCTATCCGCGAAGTTTTCGCGATTCAAACGGCGATGGTATAGGGGATCTTGGCGGGATCATCGAGAAGCTGCCGTATCTGGTCAATCTGGGAATCGATGCGATCTGGATGGGACCGGTTTTTCGCTCTCCCCAAGCCGACAATGGCTACGATGTCAGTGACTACCGGGATATCGACCCCACCTTCGGCACGATCGGCGACATGGATAAACTTATCGAGGTCGCAGGCGGATACGGTGTCCGCGTTCTCTTGGACTTGGTACTGAATCACACGAGCCACATGCATCCCTGGTTTCTCGAGTCGGCCCGGTCAAACGAAAACAACTACGCCGACTACTACATCTGGCGCGATTCGGCGACTGACGGTGGGCCTCCGAATGACTGGCAGGCCAGCTTTGGGGGGGACGCGTGGAGCTTCTGCTCGGCGAGGGGCCAGTACTACCTTCACCTGTTCTCGCCCGAGCAACCGGACCTGAACTGGGCGAATCCACAGGTCCGGGCGGAGTTGGCGGATGTGGCGAATTTCTGGATCGATCGTGGCGCTGCGGGATTCCGACTGGACGTGATCAACCACATATCCAAGGCCGACGGGCTGCCCGATCTTCAGGGAAAAACGCCGAGCGGAGTCTATATAGACGGCCCCGATACCCTTCGCTACCTTCAGGAGTTCCGAAGCTCGCTGAAGGGGAACGGGGATATCGTGCTTGTCGGTGAAACCCCTGGTGTCACGATAGATGCCGCCAGAGCGTATACGGACCCCTGCAATTCGGCGCTGGACATGGTGCTTGTGTTCGACCATGTCTCGATCGATCACGGTCCCGGTGGAAAGTGGGATCCGAAAGAATGGGAAGTTCCGACGCTCGTCCATGTGACGGAGCGCTTGCAGGATGCGTTTCGCCGGCCGCGCCGGCCTACGCTCTACATATCGAACCACGATCAGCCGCGATCCGTATCGCGATACGGAGACGATTCACATTACCGCTACGCAAGCGCCACGGCCATTGCGGCCTACTTCTATCTGCAGCGCGGGACGCCGATCGTCTATCAGGGTGACGAGATCGGGATGGCCAACTACCCAATTGAATCCCCTCAAGATCTCGCCGACGTGGAAAGCCGCAACGCGTTCCAAGAGCTGGTTGACGAGTTTGGACTGTCTGCGGCAGAAGCACTTGCCAGGGTAAGGCCTGTCGCCCGCGACCACGGCCGCACGCCGATGCAATGGAATGCGGAGCCGGGAGCCGGGTTCAGCTGCTCTGAATCGGTGCAACCGTGGTTTCCGGTAAATCCTGACCATATCGAGTGGAACGTGGCTTCCCAGTTGGAGAACGATGAGACCGTTCTCGGTTTCTACAAACGGCTGATCCGTTTGCAGCGCGCAAGTCTCTTCTCCCAGGGAGACTTCCAGACTCTCGCCTATAGCGAGGAGGCTGCTGCCTACGTGCGGCGTTGGGAACAGCAGTGCGCGGTAGTGTTGGTCAGCTTTGTTGGACGCTGTTGTGAGCTGACCTTGGAGCGGGGCGCGGATCCGGAGACGGGAGGCACCAGTGCCGGGGAGCCCCAGGGCGGCGGAGCACTGCTTACCGTGCGGTGCAGCAACTATCGACGGCCGGCCGTCAGCGCAATCGCTCTGCCAACAGCCCGTGGGCGGGCCCCGGCGAGCGTGGCCATGCGGCCATACGAATGCTTGGTGGCACTCAACTCGGTGGCACAGGAGCAAATCGGCACCAAACTCGGGTCTCCAAGGTGGGAAGTGTCGTAGTCGGAAATGCTCCCACCCCGCTACCTGTGGCCTGGAGAACTCTCGAGGGCCACGTGGGCCCACGGGCTGATTGTGCATAGCCCTGAAGCATGGCCCATTGAGCCATGTGCTCCTCACGGTCGAGCAGCGTCTTCGGTTATGCGCGGGCTCGTTCGCTTCGTGAAGCTCGAGCTTCTCCGCCGTCCGCAGGTGCAGCAGGCGTATCGAGCTTCAGGTACTCCCCGACTTTGTCGATCTTCTGTTCTACCAGCAGATACAGTGCCGGGGGATAGCCACGTTCTTGTAGGCGCTGCCGAAAGTGCTTCTTGATGTCCTGCGTTAGCTCATCGACCGACTCGTCGTCATCGAGCGAGATGTCGGTACACCCGTTTAGGAGGAACTCGAGGCCCATGAGCTCACTCCGTAGCAGCGCCGAGTTCTCCAAGCGGACATACTCGGTGATCTCGGCATTCTCCAGGCGGTGATCCAAACGCTTGATCCAGAGCCGAAGCTCTTCCTCCAGGCCCTCGATTTCGATTGCCAGGAGCCTACGGAACTTCTCGCAACGAGTCATACTGCAACCCTCCGATGGTCCGTCGGCTGCCGGGCTCAGGCACGGCTGGGTCCGGCCGGGAGTGTTCCGACATAGACACCCCTCATTTCCTGCATAACCCCGTTTCAGCAATCTGTCAATTGATGAGATCGTCGACAGTAAGCGCTGAGTTGTCGGGAAAAGGGGATTGTTGCGGGAAGAACCCAGACGGGCCACAATACCCCTGGCTTCGAAAGCTTGCTCGGAGGCAAATCGAAATGGGGAAGATACGACCCGGGCTTTGGACGGAGAAAGCGCCGGGAGTCCGATCAGGAATCCGATGAGGAGGTCGCCATGCTCGGGAGACCAAAAAGGAGACTGGGGGCAGTAAGGCTGGGGGCACCAAGGAGGAGATTCGGATGGCCAACGAGCCTTGCCGGATTCATCCTGATACTTACCATTGGGTTTGCGTTCGCTCTCCAGCTCGCCGGTTCGGATCAAGAAACGGACCGGGGCCCGGATACAAACGGGCGGGTGGAGCTTCCCGCTGCTCGAACGCACGAGACGGAGCTTGGTGAGCTGATCTACCGGCGCCGCTCCGTACGCGACTATACGGAGGAGAGTATCGGTATCGAGGAGGCTTCCGACCTTTTGTGGGCTGCTGTGGGGCTGACGGTGGACGGCGTCACAGGCCCGACACGCGCTGCACCTTCGGCTGGAGCCACCGACCCGCTTGTGGTATATCTGAGCGTACGGCGAGTCGAAGGACTCGAACCAGGGGTGTATCGATACCTCCCCGAGGATCACGAGTTGGCGCCTACGGTTGCCGAGGATCGGTCGGCGCAGTTGGCGAGTGC
>PWGF01000222.1 GCA_003554375.1 Spirochaetaceae bacterium | reverse complement strand
TTGGAACCATGGCGCCGGAAAACGCGACTGTGTAGCAGGAACGGTCCTGCGAGTTATTGCGGCAACAAGCATGCTCGGTCTGGTGCTTTCGGGCAGGCCGTCCGCCCGCCACCCACTCATCGGATCATAGAGAAGCTATCTCGATTTGTAAGTCCTCGCGTTGGCTCGGAAAAGATCTCACCGTAGTGAGCTCAGTTGGCTCGGAAAAGATCTCACCGTAGTGAGCTCAGCGGAGGCCCGACAGGAACCGCGTGGGCAGGAGCTTGAAGACCCGGGAGAGGATGCCCCAGGGGATGGTGGGGACGGTGCTGGAGCGGACCCGGCGTTCGATCTTTCGGGCAAGGATACGGCTGCCCCGCTCAAGGCTAATGACGAACGGGCGCCGGGGGAGGTCGCGGTTCATGGCGGTGTCGATGAAGCCGGGATAGAGGATGGTCACGTCGATATCGCTCCGGCCGAGCTCCGCTTGGAGCGACTCCAGGTAGACGGCAAGCGCGGCCTTGGAGGCGGAGTACGGGGCCGAGCGGGGGAGGCCGCGGAGGCCGGCGACCGACGAGATCCCGACGATGTGGCCGTGCCCGCGCTCGGTGAAATAGCTCATGGCTGCCTCGATCGTTGCGACTGCGCCCAGAACGTTTACCTGAAAGACCTGCTCCGCCTGGTGGAAGGTGCGCGTGCGCGCAGCGGCGCGCGAGGCAATGCCGGCGTTTACCACGACGATATCGATGCCGCCGAGGGCGTGGGCACACTCGTGGAACACATCCCACACTGCTTGCGAGTCGGTGACATCGAGCTTTCGAACAATGACGTTTTCGTTTCCGGACTGGTTCCGAATTTCCCGCGCAAGCTCCTCGAGCGCGTCGAGGCGCCGTGCGGTGAGCGCGAGGCGGTAGCTTTTACGGCCGAGCTCGAGCGCGAGGCCTCGCCCGAGGCCGGACGAGGCGCCGGTTATGAAGACGGATTGGGACGGGGTGTGGGTTCGCGACATATCTCAGCCTCCTGGGCCAGCTTCTCTACAGCCCGAATCTGATACTGCTTGGCTTTTCCCCCGAGCTTGCCGGAAATCGTGCCCGGCTTCAACACGTTCGGGTGGACAAAATCCCGCAGGGTTGCCGTGCCTCCACGGTCCCGGAAGCCTGCCTGTGTGCCTGTCTGTGTGTTGTGCTCAGAGGCAGCCGGCGCGTACTCAGGGTTCCCGCACATCCGGTGCCGGCCGCTTCTTGACGAGGTAGATGTCGCCGTGTGTCATGGGTCCGGTTGGAACTCCAAAACCTCATGGGCCTCTTCATTGAGCTCGTCCGCGCGTTCATTGATGAGCTGGAGCTCTCTCTTGTCGCGGGCATGACGGCGGCGCCGGTGGAGATAGCTCCATGTGGCTTCCTGGATGAGCGCCGACCGGTTGGCCTGCCCCGCAATGTGAGTTGCCTGGAGGTTCGGTTCGAAGGAGTACGAGTACGGAGTGCGAAACAGGACACACGCTCTGAAGGGCCCGGAGCGGATTCCCTTCAGCGAGATCGGTGGCGGTGCGATCTACCCGGGTGGTTTTCTTGCTCGACGAGCTCTGCCGCGCTCATAACGGAGGCTACTCACCATGTAGGCTCGCCGGCGACACGGCATGGACCCCATCCGAGTTGAATCGGCTCTTATGCGATTTCCTGCAAGGTGTTGGCAAAATCGCGGCCGGCGGTAGAAGGGGGAAGCGGTTTGCCCTCCCGGTGGTAAAGCTCGATAGTTTCGTCCACGATGCCGCAAAGCTCAGCGAAAACTTCCTTTTCATCCGGTCCGTGGCACCCGCCATAGAGCAGACCCGGCGCACTTCCCACAAAACACTGATCCTCTTCAGACCACTCCACGATTTTGACGTAAAGGGCACTTTCCTTCTTTCTGCGGCACATGGTTCCCCTCTCTCCATCGTTCAATTGTATAACGAAGAGCGTCTTATCGGTCGTCGCGGAGTCTTCGGAACGATGCGCGAAAAGAAGTAGGAGAACTGAGCTGCGCAGTTCCGGACTCCGCGATCACCCTCTTGGAGATAGTATCAAGCGGGCGGCCTACTGAGAAGGGGCCGCGTTGCCGTTATGAGGATCGTGAGGCGGCATGGTGATGCGGGAACGCCCGGTGGGCGGCCCGTGCGGCGTGCCGGCGAAGCCGCCCAGGGGTGGGTTGGAAGCGAGCAGGCGGGCAGCGCTCCGCCCATGGTAGGGGGGAGCGGAATACCGGCACGGCGCCCCGTCGTTTGGGGGGTGGGGGCGACGCGGATGTGTGGCGGCCGGCGGCCCGGGGGATGAGGCGGCGGCGGGGGGTGTTGGCGCCGGCGCGTGGGGAGGATGCCGGAGTGGCGGGGGTGGCGACGGGGCGGCGGGACGGGATGGAGCGAGGGGGAATACCTTATCCCCTCTTGGGGTCGAACGGTGAGTTGAACGGGGGGCGCGAGGCGCGTAGGGTGGGCGCTATGGCACGGTATTCGGTGGTTCTCTTGGATGCGGATGGGACGCTCTTTGATTATGCGCGCGCGGAGGCGTGGGCGTTTGGGGCTGCGTGCGAGAAGCTGGGGCTGGCGTACGAGGCGGAGCGCGATCTGGCGGCCTATCGGCGGATCAACGAGGAGATGTGGGGGGCGTTCGAGCGGGGCGAGATCGATGCGGATGCGCTGGCGGTGGAGCGGTTTGCGCGGCTCTTGGAGGCGATGGGGCAGGCGGGCGCTGTGGAGCCGCGGGCGCTGGCGGACTGCTACTTGGGCTATCTGGGGGAGGGGCGGTTTCTGATCCCGGGGGCGCGGGATGTGGTGGCGCGGCTTGCGGGGATCGCGCGGATCGGGGTGATTACGAATGGGCTGTCGCGGGTGCAGCGGTCGCGGTTTCGGGGGTCGGGGCTGGAGGAGTACGTGGAGCACGTGGCGATCTCGGACGAGGGGGGATCGCAGAAGCCCGAAGCGGCGATCTTCGATGCGGCGCTCGCGCCGTTTGGCGGGGGGGCGCGGCGTGAGGTTGTGATTGTTGGTGACAGCTTGAGCTCGGATATCGCGGGCGGGGTGCGTTACGGGATCGCGACCTGCTGGTACAACCCGGAGGGGCGGGAGAATCGGGACGGGCCGGTGCCGACGTACGAGGTTCGGCGGCTGGAGGAGGTTCCGGCGATTGTGGCGGGGGAGGGCTGAGGAGGGGGTAAAACGCGGCGGCGCTGGGGAGCCG
>PWGF01000017.1 GCA_003554375.1 Spirochaetaceae bacterium | reverse complement strand
CGCCGTCGACGCCCGCGACTTCGCCGACACCGGTGGCATCGAGGACACTGGGTCGCTTGTCGACACAAGCGCCGTCGATCAAGTCGCTGGAAACAATGGGGCTGCGGGAAGCAACCGGAACGGGCGCTACGAGGTGCCGGTGAAGCCTCTCCTTGCTGAGTACCGACACGGAGAGTACTGGAAGATCGATCAGGCAACCCACGACGCGTCGGAGACGCTGCGTGTGACGCTCGCCGAGTTCGGGATAGAAGCGGAGGTGACCGGCATTCGCAAAGGTCCGGTCATCACCATGTTCGAGATTCTCCCGGCCCCCGGCGTAAAGCTTGCCAAGATCGTGAACCTCGCCGACAACATTGCGCTGCGCCTTGCTGCGCAGAGCGTCCGAATTGTGGCGCCCATTCCGGGCAAGCACGCGGTCGGCATCGAGGTGCCGAACCAACACCGCGCGGTGGTCGGCTTCGCGGAGTTTGTGCGAGAGTCGGGGTTCACGACGGAGAAACACCAGATCCCGGTGGCGCTCGGTAAGGACATTCCCGGGGATGCGCAGATTATCGATCTCACCAAGACGCCTCATCTGCTTATCGCGGGGGCAACCGGATCGGGGAAGAGCGTGTGCGTCAACTCGATCATCTGCTCGATGCTCTACAGTCGGAGCCCGAGCGAGGTGAAGATGATTCTGATCGACCCGAAAATCGTCGAGCTGAAGCTGTACAACGACATTCCTCACCTGCTGACGCCGGTTATTACCGATCCGAAGCGAGCGTTCCAGGCATTGCAGTACTGTGTCTATGAGATGGAACGCCGGTACCAGCTTCTCGACGCGTTGGGCGTGCGGGATATCGACAGCTACAACGATAAGCTGCAGCGCAAGCGGATTGCCGCGGAGCCGCTTCCATATCTCGTTGTCGTGGTGGACGAGTTCGCCGATCTCATGGCGACCAGCGGCAAAGAGCTGGAATCGACGGTGGCTCGTCTGGCCGCCATGAGTCGCGCGGTCGGCATTCATCTCGTGCTTGCTACCCAACGGCCGAGTACCGACGTTATCACCGGCCTTATCAAGGCGAACATCCCTTCGCGGATCGCGTTCATGGTAGCCGGCAAAGTGGACAGCCGGATCATCCTGGAGTCGCAAGGGGCGGAGAAGCTGCTTGGTCGAGGCGATATGCTTTTCACTTCCGCCTGGGATCCTTTCCCCAAGCGCATGCAGGGAGCGTTCCTCAGCGAAGAGGAGCTCGAGCGCGTGGTGGATCATGTGCGATCACTCGGGGAGCCTGAGTACATCGACGATGAGATCTTCGTGGATGAAGATGACGATGATGACTTCAGCGACTACCTCGAGGATCCGCTCATGGAAAAGGCAATTGAAGTAGTGGTCGGAGCAAGGAAAGCGAGTGCCTCATACCTCCAGCGGCGGCTGAAGGTCGGCTACAACCGAGCCGCCCGGATGATCGAAGAGATGGAGCGGCAGGGGATAGTAGGCCCTCAGAACGGTTCGAAGCCGCGTGAGATCCTTGCGGGGTCCGAGTAGAGCCGCGAGACTCGGAGCCGCGAGACTCGGTTACCACCTCTCCTACAGGCGCGCGAGAATGCTGCGCGCCCAGCGATTCACCGGAAAGAGCTCGAGGGCGGCCTGCGCCACGATCCGTGCGGTCTGGGAGTCTCCACGTTCCTCGTGCCCCTCGGCCAGGCGAACGTATACAAGGAACTGTTCTACATCGCTTAGGCTGCGATTCTGAAGCAGCTCCTGGAGGATCGCCAGACCGCGTCGCACGCTTCCTCCCGCGACGGCCGGCGCATTGAGATAGTAGAGTGCGAGAGCTATATGGGCTCTGGGGTTGGTCCAATCGAGGTCGACGGCGGCAAGGGCGGCATCCCGAGCCCGGGTTCCGTTGGCGATTTGGTAGAACGGGCCGCTCACCAGAGATAGGTGCGCGATGGCCTCAGCGAGTATACGGTATGTCTCCGATGACGCGTAATGCCCCAATAGCTTGGAGCTAAGGCGCCGGGCTTGCCGGAAATGCTCCTTGGCGCGCCCGCCGGCAGAGGAGGCGAGCCGAGCGTTGCCGAGCAGCAGCTCTACCTCGGCAAGGCGATGCGCCCGCAGCTGCGTGTTCCGCAACCGAGCCATCTCTTCGCGCACCTCTACGAGGCGCGCGAAGAGCTCTCCGGGACTCAGCTCGTCTGCGATGAGGAGGCGCTCCGATTCGCGAACTACGCGCCCGGAGGATGATCGCTCGCTATGGCTCATACGCCTCCGGCATAGCGGGGGCTTCAGGTTGGCAGCTCGTCAGTTCGTCTGCTGCCCGTCGACCACTACACGGTCCTGGAGCTGGTTCCTCAGGTTCACCAGATAGAACAGATTCTCGATCTCCAGGCTGATGTTGACGTTATGCACGATACACTCGGCTTCGCAGGTTTCGTCCGGGCACTTCCCGGCGCATTTGAGCTCCACCGTCGTGAAATTCAAGAAACCACGTACACCCGACTCTACCATTCGCTCGAATACGGATGCAGCTGCCTGGTCCGGGACTGCGAGGATCGCCACCCGGATTCCGTGCTCCACGATGAAGTCTTGCATCTGGTCGACGTGGAGGATCGGCGGTGATGCATCCGGATCGATCTTGGCCGGATCGATGTCAAACCCGGAGGAGATCTCAATGCCCTCCTTGCGGAACTCTGTGTAGTTCATGAGAGCAGTTCCGATCCGACCGCAACCGGCTACTATGACCTGTTGCCGAGAGCTCTTACCCAGTATACGCTCGAGCTCTGCAATCAGCGTGTCGATTGAGTAGCCGCCACGCTTGTTGCCGGAGATTTTTATGATAGAAAAGTCTTTACGAACCACCGCCGGGGTGACGCCGATGGCATCTCCTAGGTTGTTAGAGAACACCTTGACGAAGCCCAGTGACTTAAGCTTGTGTAACACGCGCAAGTAGCGCGCCAACCGCAACACGATGTTTTCCGAAATCGGCTCCTGCATTCCGTTTACTCCTTTCCAGCGTGCACTCCAATTATACATTATGTTCTAAGTTACATCAATATGGTGGTCATCATCTTTTTATTGGCATGCAGGATAACCTAAAAATACTGTGGTCTGAAGATCAACTTCTTTTTTCGATGCTTTTGTGATCCACAATGCGGGGCGTCTGCCGGCCGCGCTACGTTCCACCACATGTCGGCGGAGTGTGTGTGT
>PWGF01000252.1 GCA_003554375.1 Spirochaetaceae bacterium | reverse complement strand
AATCGATCTGCTCAACTCGATATATCAGTGTTCCGGCTGAGATCGGTGCAAGCCGTCTCAGGTAGTGCTGCGGTAGTGCTGCGCTGCGGCCCATTCATCCTTCTATCTTTATGAGTCAGATCTGACGATGGCCGCGGGCGACAGGCGCGGGCGCCTGAGTTACCCCGGAGACTACGACCGGAGTAACGATTATTGCCAGGCGACCCGCTACCCTTGCGTTAGCTTTCTGCTTTACTTGGGCTCCTATCCTCAATTTGGGCCCCTACTCGAAACGCATTTCCGATATATAGAACTCCCCCTCGAGCCAGAACGGCAGACCGTCAGAAGGTTGATGAGTCCACGTGGAGAACTTCATGCTCTGAACCGAATTCAGATTGACGCCCCTTAAGGAAGCATAATCATCGAGATCGAGCTTGACTGTTACCCATCCGTCTTTATCGGGTTCGCTCACGTCTCCCGGGAAGTCGAAGTCACTCGTCTCGACGGGCTCGGGGCCATCAGCGTCGGCCAACTCCAAAACGGCCCTGTTCATGTCGTAGCCACGATCCTCGAAGTCCAGATCCTCGGCATGGAATTCGACCACCCACTTATCGTAGAAGCTCAGGTCTACAACGTCTCCTCGCCATATCATTCCATAGTCACCCTCACCTCCCGGCAGGGTGTGTTTTATCGCTTTGTCCCTGTTGTGAACGTCCTCGACAAGCTCTGGAGAAGTATCTGGTCCCCATTGGGTCAGGTCTTCGCCCGGCATGCCGAATAGCGACCAGTCGTCGTCGAAATCCAACTCCTCCGGGGGCATGCTTTCGACCACCTCTACCGCAACCTCGGCCGTGTAGCCCTCGTACTCGGCCTCTACGGTCGTTTCTCCCGACTCTATGGCGGTAATGACGCCGTCATCGCTGACTAAAGCAATATCATCGTCGTCGGAACTCCACGCTACATCCTCGGAATCAATAACGACGTTATCGACTTCATAAGTGACCGTGATCTCCATTTCTCCGTCGACCGGAATCTTCAGTTCGTCCGGCGAAACGGCAATGGATTCGATGTCCCTTTCATAATCCTTCGTGTAATAGATGTGGTCGAGCAGGAAATGATCGGAAACGAGGTCGCCGTCCGCGGTGTGGGGATTCCAGAATCCGGCAAGCACGGTCAGATTGTCGAGGTCGATACTTGGATTTCGTGCCTTAAACGCAGCCATGGGCAAGGTATACGTCTTCCACCCGTCTACTTCCTCAGGCCCAAAGTCCTGGATATAGAGCGATGCGTCCTCGTCCTCAGACTCAATTTTAGCTTCCATCTCGGCCACGTCGCCCTTCAGGGAGAACACGAGCGCGCCGTCCGCGTACGGAGCGGTAAGGTCTTCTTCGTCACCTCCGTTGTCAATGTGAAAATAGAGTCCTCCCCAGCCGGCAACTTCCGAAAAGTCGACGTACGCACTGACATCACCTTCGTGTACTTCGTCCTTCTCTTCGTATACATTGACCGAACCAGAACCGCTATTGTGCCCCCAGGTTATGTCCTCCGAGATCAACAAATAGGTCTCAGTGAAAACGCCACCCGCGCTCTCATCCTCTCCCCCCGGACCAATTTCCAGCGGTGGACGTGTGACGGTCACGCTCGCGGATGCGGAGATATCCTCATTCTGCGCGGCAACGGTGATGGTCGCCTCCCCGGCAGCTTCACCCGTCACTACGCCGTCTTGGCTCACTGAGGCAATGTCCGTATCGCTTGACTCCCAGACCAGGTCCACCTCTTCTTCCAGCTCGCTCGGAACGACCGTAACCTCCAAGGTTACCGTCTCCCCCACGCCTAAGGTTGCGCTCTCCTGCATATCAAGCCGCTCAAGATCGTCTACGGTGGGGTCCGTCGGGCTCGGACACCCCACCGACAGCACGAGAGCGGCAACAATGATGCCCAACGCCTTCTTCCCTATAACACCCTTCTTCATACTTCTCCTCCTATCGATGAGCCGGAAACCGCGCCTGCCGCGCCTGTCGCGAAGCCACTGAGCACCGTGCTCAAGATGGCAGAAGGATAGCACCGTTTGTTGGGCGCGTCAAAAAACTATGAACGAGCTGCGATTTCCTCGGGGCAAACCTTCTTGGCCGCCCCCCTTTGGAGCTTGCCGGGGCCCGTAGTGGTGTAGCAGTGGGAGGTGAGTCCCTGCTTCGGCGGCTCCCGGCCGCCGGTGCGGAACCGTGCTGATTCGACTCCGTTCGTTTTGATGTCTCTCCTGATACGGACCTATCGATCGTACTCAGCGGATCAGAAGCGCGGGATGGCGCCGGCAGGAAGTGGTTCGATGATTCCGACGACGGTACCGGCCGGGTTGCCGTCGTCCGGCTCGACCGAAGGCGAAACTACTGGGTGCCCTTCGCCCGCAACGTCCGCCCTTTCCATTCGACCGTACGGCCGCCCAGGGTAAAGAGCGTCACCCAGCTGTAGTAGAGCATCGACCACAGAACGTTCGGTATCAGGTAGCGCCAGTACCGGTCCGAGGCGCGAGTGACGGCGCCGACGGTGAGGGCCATCAGGAGCATGCTCGTTGCGCTCCCGATCGCCGGAAGTATCAGGGGCCACCAAAGAAGCGCAAAGGGCGCCAATATGACGCTGCCGAATAGGTAGTACATGACAAGCCCGTAGCTTGCCTTCGTCTGGAAATCGGGCGCGAACAGGCCGCCGGCGTTCCACCGCAGGCTCTGCCCGAAGAGCTTCCGAAGTCGCTCGTCGGGCGCCGGATGAACGGCGGCGGTCCCGGTGATCACTGCCTGAACGCGCCACCGGCCGCTGGCCCGCACCTGAGCGATCAGCTCCGCATCCTCGGTCAGCGAGTAGCGCAGTTGCTCGAACCCGCCGGCATCCTCCAGCGCCTGCCGGCGTACCGCCATGTTGTTCCCAAATCCGCCGGCAGGGCTCCTCAGTCCGGCGGCGCCGGCGGTGTACCCAAAGCGGAAGAGCTGATCGAAGCCCTGGTATTGCACCAAGAAGCCGCTCTCATGCCCGGGCCGGCGGATATTGGAAGGCGCGACCGGACCAAATGCGAGCCCCGTATCTTCCCGCCGAAACGGCCGGCTCAACAGGCGGACCCAGTTGGCGGGGACGTAACAGTCGGCATCCGTCATGAGAAGGAGGTCTCCGGTCGCAAACTTCGCTCCTTCAGCCCGCGCCCGC
>PWGF01000299.1 GCA_003554375.1 Spirochaetaceae bacterium | reverse complement strand
TAAGAGGCCGAGGATCGGTATACGGATGTCGGACACGGAGCACTTACGAGAACTCATCTTCGATCTCGAGACAGTGAAGCAACAGGAGCGTGTGCACCGTCTCGACACCGAAGCGCTCGTTCGGGGACTCACCGTTCTGGCATATCCGGGCCAACCGCATTCTCTGCTCCCGACGCTCCTCAAGCTCATACTCGATGCTACCCGCTTCATCCGCGCCGCACTTCTGGTCGACACGGGTGAGGGCCGGTACGACATCACAGCCGGCATAGCGAAAGAGCCCACCGATTCGGCAGATCCTCTCGGCGCCGAGCCGCCTCAACACGCTCCCGCGGGTGCGAGGCGAATCGGTCCGTATCCGTTTCTGCGACGCGCCCAGGAAAGTTCAGGAAAGGCGTTCTTCGATGCCCGGGAGGTACCTGAATGGGCGGATGATCCTCCGCAAGGACTCGAAGACCTCCGCTCGCTGGTTCTGGTTCCCGTCCAGGGCGCCTCGACACGGGGGATCGCGGTCTTCGGGCATCCCGAACGCGGCTACGCTTCCAACAGCGCACTCAGCCGGCTCAGGAACCTCGGATGCCTTGTCTCGCAGGCACTCGTCCAGCTCGATTTGCGCCGCGAGCAGACGCAACGAGCACAAGCCGAGCAGGAGCTAAGAGAGAGCAAGCGCTTTCTGGACACGCTCGTGGCCAACCTTCCCGGGCTCGTATACCGTTGCCGGAACGACCGGCAATGGACATTCGAGTTCGTCAGTGACTACTCACGCGAGCTCCTCGGCTACACCCCGGAGGAATTCTACGCGCCGGGAGATCCGACGCTTGGATCCCTGATCCATCAGGACGATCGGGACGATGTCTGGCAGCACGTGCAGGATGCGGCCCGGAAAGACGAACCATTCCAGGTCATCTATCGCGCCCTGCACCGCGATTTCGGATACCGTTGGATGTGGGAACGGGGACAGCACATCTATGACGAGCATGGCCGGCACATCGGGTTGGAAGGATTCATCACCGATGTGACCCAACAGAAAGAAGCTGCACAGGAGCGTGAGGCCGCGCTCGACCGGAGCCGCCGCCAACAAGAGGCGTTGGCGGAGCTCGCGCGTACCACCGCGCATTTCGCCTGCTCAAGGGATAAGGAGCTGGAGGCCGTGGCCGCTGCGGCAGCCAAAGCTCTGGAGGTCCAGTTTGCCGCCATTTGGACATTGGAGGGCGACTCGCTCGTGCTCGAAACGATCCACCAAGCTGATGGTGCCAGGGCGCAGCCCTCGCCGGTTACTCAGCTGTCTCAGAAGGATATCCCGGCTTACTTTGAGCTCCTCAGTTCGCAGCGCGTCTTCTCTGCGTCGCATGATCTGGCGGGAGGAAACCAAGCAACCGTTTCGCCATGCCTACCGGACACCACCAAGGATTGGACCACGCTTGACGCGGCGATTCGGCGAGGTCCGGACGTAGCGGGCGTCCTCTGTTTAGCCGCCCGCGACGAGCGCACCTGGCACGACGACGAGATTCGATTCGCCGGAGAGCTGGCTGACCAAGTAGCCCAATCGATAATCAACGACGAGCTCCGCCGGGCCGAGCAACGACTCCGGGAAGAGAGACGTTTTGCTCAGGTGACACTCCAGGCGCTGAGCGATGCGGTAATCCGCATCGATCAAGACGGCCGGGTTCGCTTTCTCAACCAAGCGGCGGAGCGGCTTACCGGCGTGCGCAACGACGCGGCGGCCGGCTTGCGGCTACCGGAGGTCTTACAACTCTTCGATGAGAAGACCGACCGCGCCCTCGATCTCGCCGCGACGAGTTTTTCTCCGGCCCCCCCTTCTCTTCGGCCAGGCGACGAGGTGGTGTTGATCTCAGGCGATCAGAGACGCTTCGTCGTAGAGATTACAAGCATCAACCCGATATGGACGACTTCGTTGGAAGCTGCGCAGGGAGAAGAAGAAGCCGTGTCGGTCGCGGACACTCCTCCGAGCGGCAGACCGTCGACGGACCAGAGGGGGCGCCCCCCGAAAGATGCCCCGGCAGACCGGGAGCGGGATTCTTCGGGCAGCAATCCGGATCCTCCGGACAAGGAGCCTGCTTCTGCGGAAGCGCAAGTCTCGCAGCCCAAGTCCGGCGGGCAACCCAGCGGAGCCGTAATCGTGCTCAGAGACATCAGCGAGCGCAGGCATCTCGCTCGACGAATGGCTTACCAAGCTCGTCACGACTCCGTAACAGGCCTGACCAACCGGCTCGAGTTCGAGGCTCGACTCGAGCAACTCATCAACGATGTCCGCAGCTCCGACAGAACGCACGTGCTGCTCTACTTGGACCTGGATCAGTTCAAGCTCGTCAACGACACCTGCGGCCACCCAGCCGGTGACGCATTCCTCAGACGTTTGAGCGCTCTGCTCGCCCGAAACATCCGCTCCTCAGACACCATATCCCGAGTAGGCGGAGATGAGTTCGGCGTGCTTCTTGCCGACTGTAACCTCGCGGTGGCGCGTCGCATCGCGCAGAAGCTTCTTGAGACAACAGCGAGCTTCCGTTTTACATGGGAAGACAAGCTGTTTAACCTCGGCGTAAGCATCGGTCTCGTTCCGATCACTCGCGAGATGCGCGATTACGCGACGATTCTCCGCGCGGCGGACACTGCATGCTACACGGCGAAGGAGCATGGGAGGAACCAGATTCGTGTTTACCATCCGGAAGACATCGATCTGGCTCGGCGTCATGGTGAAATGGCGTGGGTTTCCCGCATCAACCAGGCACTGGAACAGGATCTTCTTACGCTGGTATGCCAGCGCATCGTTCCGATCCGTCGAGCGAACCGCCCACAACGATGGGAGCTCCTCCTTCGAATGCTAGGCGACGACGGCTCGCTCATCCCTCCCGGCAGCTTCCTTCCGGCCGCGGAGCGCTACGGGATTATCGGACGAATCGATCGATGGGTCGTTCGTACCGTTTTCCAGAGACTGGAAGAGCTATCTCGAGAAGCAGGCCGGAAAGGACGTCCCCTCGACACCCAGCTGTCGATAAACCTATCCGGAGACTCGGTAGGCGACCCGGAGTTCGCGGATTTCGTCGTCCGCGAGCTCGAAGAGCGCAGGGTGCCGGCCGGCTCCGTCTGTTTCGAAGTCACCGAGACAACGGCCATCACGCACCTTGCCCAGGCTACAGCCTTCATCAACCGGGTACGAGAGCTCGGTGCGGAGGTAGCTCTGGACGACTTTGGTAGCGGGATGTCCTCGTTCGGCTACCTCAAGATGCTCCACGTGGATTACCTGAAGATCGACGGCACCTTCATTCGAGATATTGCGGCGGACCACGTAGCCTATGCCATGGTGGAGGCAATACACCGCATGGCCCAAGTCCTCGGTATTGCCACCGTAGCTGAACACGTGAACGACCGGGAAACCCTCGACGGCATCAGGCGTCTTTCGGTCGACTTCGCCCAGGGTTTTGCCCTCCATCTGCCTGAGAAATGGTGAGCATGGGACAACGGCTTTCCGCCGGTCAACAATGACAGCGTCATGAGCGCCAATGCTTCACTCGAATAGAATCCGAATATCGTCTATCCAGGCAGTGTCCTGTCCTTCGTCGATGCTGTAATCCTTGACGTAACTCCAGCTGAGCTCGAATTCCTCGCCCGCCGGAACGTCGAGCGAATAGGAAACGTCACCCCAATCGACCTCCCCCGACCACGAGTCGATCTCCGTCCCGTTCACAAAGAACTTCAAGAAATCGAAGTTAGCTTCCGAAGAGACGCGCCGGGCGAACGACACCTCGGTAAGCGTACTCCCCGCCGGCACCTCGCCGGAATAGGACACGGTTGTCTCCTGGTTGTGGGTGATGTCCCCAGCTTGAAGAGAGCGCCCCACCGTGGAGTACGTGGATCCGGTAATCCGCCAGTCGGCATCCCCGCTCATTTCGAGTCCGGAAGGGATCCTTCCGTCGGCAAAGTCGAAGGCAGTATCCGGCTGGAACTCGCTCGGCCGCTGATCCCGGGAAAACTCGTAACCGCGATTCAACGAGGCCGTATGAATCGGGTCAGTGAGTTCCGATTCATCGAGAAGCTCGATGCCGCTTATCCGGATGAAATACTCTCCATCCATATTGCCCCGCAACGCATACCGTGCGCGCGCCGCAACAGCACCGTCCTCAACAAGACCGGAAAAGCGCTCATACTTCGCGGCTCGATCGTCAGCATCTTCAAGCGAATAAGAGAATTCGAACTCAGTGACGTCATCAAGGAATCCGAGATCACCCGCGACCGTCACATCCCAAGCACGGGCGTCGCGATCGTAATCCCCGGCGTCGACATCGAGTTCGGCGGGTTCTGAGGAAAACTCGTAGTACCGAAGCTCGTCCAGTCGGAACTCCAGATACCGCCGCTCAGCAGCCGCTTCAACCTCCACGGCCTCCTCGACGCGCTCCTCGAATTCTTCGTCCGTCTCCCACGGCTCGATCGTCAACCCGGCTTCTACCTCCGCTTTGCGAGCTTCCCACGCCTCGCGCGCTTCCTCCGCGGCCTCCACCAGCTCACGGGCGTTCTCCGGCAGATAATCGAAACTCGCGGCGGAAACAATGTGAGGCACCGCTCCCCCAAGGATGGTGATGGCCACCACCATCGCTCCAATTCGTCTCATCGTAACATCCCCCTTCTACATGGCGTCATCCGACGTTCCGGACTTGTCTTTGTGGGTAGTTCCCCGGCGCCCTACTCCGACGGAAACGATACTCCGACACATACGAGGTCTCTCGTACATAGATAACGGTCGTTTACGCAGCCGGCCAGCCGGGGAGACCTATGGTGCCAGATTTCCGAGTGTATGGGAAGCCGATACCAGCACCCTGCACCGGCGCCGGAACGTGCCGTCGCTTCCGCCTGCTACCGGCGCCGCAGGCTTTTGAGTGAACTCGTTTCGGTCATTCTATGCGTCAGATGTAGCCAGAAAACCTCCTCGTTGGTTACATTGTCACCCATGGCGCCAATTCTCGAAGTCCGCGATCTCCGGAAGCAGTATAAGAGTGTCCGGGCCGTCGACGGAGTCAGCTTCACCGTTCCGGAAGGTATCTGTTTCGGTCTGCTGGGTCCCAACGGCGCAGGGAAGACCACGGTAGTCGAGATGATGGAAGGTATTCTCCAGCCTTCCGGGGGCGAAGTCCGCTTTCGCGACAGACCAATCGACACCGAGTTCAAAAGGCGAGTCGGCATCCAGTTCCAGAGCACCGCGCTGCCGGAGTATATAACGGTCAAAGAGACCCTCGAGCTCTTTCGTGCCCTCTACCCGCACCCGCGGCCTATCGACGAGGTGGCCGACATCTGTTCGCTCTGGGACTTCTTGGACCGGGACAACCGTAAGCTGTCGGGTGGACAGCGACAGCGCCTGCTTCTGGCGATCGCGATAATCCCCAAGCCGGAAGTTGTCTTTCTCGACGAACCTACTACCGGCCTCGATCCCCAGGCACGGCGCAACTTCTGGAGCCTCATCGAGCGCATCAAGGCGGAGAAGGCTACCATCTTGCTGACAACTCACTACATGGACGAGGCACAGCTCCTCTGCGACCAAGTAGCTATCATGGATCACGGCAAGGTTCTGGAGCTCGATGAGCCTCAGGCGCTATTGGACCGGCATTTCCACGGCACGGTGGTACAGATCCCGAACCCAGGCGATCTGTCGCAGCTTCGCCAGGCACGTTTGCCGGCGGATGCAGTCTTCCGCGACGGCGTCATTGAGATCACCTCGGATCGGTTGGACCAGACCGTCCGGGAGCTGCTGTCGGCTGAGCTCAATTTGGACGGACTGACCGTCCACAAGCCCAATCTCGAAGACCTGTTCATCAAGCTCACCGGTAGCTCATTGCGCGTGTAAAGGAGCGGTACAATGCGGAAGTTCTTTGCGTTCTTCAAAGCCAGAACCATGGAGTTTGTCCGCGACCGGGGGACTCTCTTCTGGAACCTCCTCTTCCCCGTCGTGCTCGTTTTTGGCTTTGCCTTTGCATTTGCAGGCGACGGCGAGCCGCTCTTCTCCGTCGGGATCCTCGGAACGCCGGATGAGGACCTCGCCTTCATGGAGATCGAGGAGATCGAGTTCATCGAATACAGCGGGACCGGGAACGAGTCGCGGGAGGCGGTCATGGAGCGGTTGCGCCGCCACCAAATCGATATGCTTGTGGATTTCGAGGCGCAAGAGTTCGCCATCAACCGTGAGTCGCGCGAAGGCCCGGTTTTGAGACGATTGTTCTTGGCGGATTCCGCGGAGAGCCTCGCCGCCGGGGGAGGCCTTGACGCCGCGGAGGTCGAGCAGCGCGAGCCCGGGCAACAGGAGGCTGCACAGCAGGAGTCCGGGCAGCAAGCACCTGGGCAGCAAGCGGCCGCAGGGTCCGGAGCTGCCACTTTCACCGAGCAGGAGATCACCGGCGACCCTATTCGCTACGTAGACTGGGTGGTCCCAGGCGTCCTGGGCATGAACATGATGTTCAGCTGTCTCTTCGGTGTGGGATTCATCCTCGTCCGCTACCGGAAGAACGGCGTCCTCAAGCGGCTCAAGGCTACGCCCGCCTCCCCACTTACCTTCTTAACCGCCCAGGCGGCAAGTAGGCTCGTGATTGTCGTCGGCACGTCGACGTTCGTGTACGCAGGCACCAACGCCTTCCTCCAGTTCACCATGCTGGGCTCCTACCTCAATCTGTTGCTTGTGCTTATTCTGGCAATCGCCTGCATGATAGCGATCGGTCTGGTGGTCGCAGGCAGGCTCAAGAGCTAGGAGCTTGCCGGCGGGCTCATCAACCTGGTCACGCTCCCCATGATCGTGCTCTCCGGGATTTTCTTCTCGCTCGAAGGAGCACCGGATTTCCTGCAGACGATTTCCCGGGCCCTGCCGTTGACCCACTTCGTCGACGGCGCGCGGTCGATTATGCTGGAAGGAGCAGGCCTTCTCGAGATCATGCCGAACCTGCTCTATTTGGGCGGGCTCACGCTCGTTTTCCTGGCGCTGGCGTCGGCGCTGTTCCGTTGGGAGTAACCGGGCCGGCGGCCGGCAGCGGGGGTATAGGGGGCGAATCAGGCTCGTCAGGCCGCGCTCGGCAGCCCTCCCAACCGAGTGTGGGTGCCGCCGCGCGGCTCAGGGGCTCCCGTCGGCCGGGACATTGCCCGCCTGAAGCGAGCCCGGCTAATCGAGGCGCTCCCGCACGATGACCGAGACGCGCGTACCCCGCTCCACCGACATCACGAGCTCCACCACGCCCTCGACGTTCGTCGGCCCCAAATAGTAGACGTTGGAGTATGACCGGTGGGTATCTCGGAACGGGTTGTCAGCCGTATAGAGCTTTGGGCCGCTGCGCGTCGACACCCCGTGGTCCGGCCCAGGGCCCTCGTAGTGAAAGAGATCGATCGACCCGAGCGCCACCTCGCGCCCGTTTACCTCACTGACAAAGCCCTCGGGATCGTTTTCGTCGTTAGAGGCCTGACGATACCGGTACCCCGAGTGCCGCTCATCTACAACCCGGTCGCTCAGGAGAACCGCCGCCGACCACTGCTCCAGAAGCTCGGCAAAGGATAGGCGCCCGCCGGTCTGCTCCGCCTGCGCCACCGCCTCCTCCACCGCGCGATGGTCACCGTATTCGCTCGCCAGAATGTCGACCATAAGCTCCGCTCCGCCGTAATTTCGCGTGAGCCAAGCACCGAAGGCGTAGCCGGCTGAGTAGTCGGGAAGGGCTCCGTCACCTTCGGTGCCCCAGGAGACCAGGCCGCGCGTGTTGTACGCGTTGAACGTGGGAAGGCGGCCTCGGTCGGGCCCGATCGGCGGCGCCCCGGCGCTTAAGTCGGTTGGATCGATACCGCGCGGCCCGGCAAACGCTCGGTCGTACTCCCGGTCCGGATCGAAATGCTCCTTCAGCGGCGCCCCGACGAACTCCTCAGCCGTCATAGAGGAAAGCTCGTCGAGCCAAACATCGCTGCGAATCCCCGGCCCATCTTGGCGTCTCGTCTTCTGATAGAAATTAACGAGATGCTGGAGCTCGTGGGCGGCGGTGAGAACGACTTCGCTCGGCCAGCGATCGGTGATCGCCCATTCGTCTCCGGCACCACCGTCGGCCGCGGCGGCAAACGCCGGCGCATGCAGGTAGAGGATCAAGCGCTCGTTCGAATACGCCGCGTCATTTACGAAGAGATCCACCGGGTTGAAGTATCCGATGACGAACGGCGTCCCGCTTGGCACCCCGGCGTTATTGATGTCCAGAAGGAAGAGATCGATGGTCTTCTCCTTCTGCTCGTCGAACGGCCACTCGTCTTCCTGCCACGGCTCTCCAAAGATGTCGACAACGATATCGAACACCGGGTCGTCCATTTCGCTTGAAGAGTCGCCGCTGCCGTCGGTGCCGATAAATGCCGTGGCCAATTGGGAAAGAGGTGCCTCATCGTCCGAACCCTCGAACCAATCGTCGAGCTCTTCCTCCACCCATATCCTGAGTCCCCAGTCATCCAAGGCCGAATGGGGCTCGACGGTCGGGCCCTTTCGAACCGCAATCTTCTCGAACGCCTCTTCGCGCTCCTCGGGATCCGGCGAGTAGTACTTATCCAGATCCTTCAACCCCCAGAGCGTCGTCTCGTCCCCTCCGTTCTCGTTCAGCTGCCGGCTCCCGGACACCTCGATCTCCTGCCTGCTGAGGTCCGCGAGATTCCACGCCTCCCGAAGAAACGGGGTGGCGGAGTACGCTCGGGCTTGCCGGTCAAGATCGCCCGCCGTATCCCGGCCCCACCCGCCGGTTTCTCCGGAGACAGAGCCGGACGACCCCGACTCAGACGACATCAAACCCTCCCCAACCGGCGTTCGAAGGACGGGCGCGCGCCGCTCGCGAGCAGCAGGGTTCGTGAACGTTACGAATAGGTCTGAAGGCGCGGCTACGTCTACGGTGACGGTCAGCGGAGCGCCTGCTGCCGCGGAAAAGGCGCTCGCATGTACGACCTCACCATAGTGGAGAACGCGGTAGCCATGGCCCTCGATCTCATCAGGCTTCAAACGGGAGAACGGGGTATCGCGCGCCGGATCGCTGTCCCACACGTTCCCGCATCCCGCCAGCACCACGGACACAAGCCCGGCTGAGACGAGAGCAACCGCGCATCGTGCTACCCGCACTTGGAATCACCACAGCTCAAGCAGGTCCGGCACCCATCCAGAAGCACGACCGCCGCGGTGTTGCACTTAGTGCACAGCTGAGCACCCGCCGGAAACGGGGAGCTCGCCCCGCCGGCGGGCGAACCTGCGGAAGCTCCGCCTCCGTCACTTGCCCCTGTCGAAGCAGCTGGAGCGCCACCCCCGGCCAACGAATCCGCGCCCCGGCCCGCGTCGCCTGCACCCGAAGAACTGTCGCTCCCTCCCGCTCGATCGACGTCGCCGGGCTCGCCTCCGCTTGCTCCGCTCCGCCCGGATGCTCCGGCGGTGATGCCGCCGGCGCGCGCTCCGCTGCCGGTTCCCGCGGCGGCACTTCCGCCGCTCGCGGCCCCGGTTCCCGGCTCGGCTCCGCCACGCGTAAGATCCTCCGCAAACAGATCCGGCTGGGCAACCGCGGCTTCGTACTCAGCGCGCTTCTGGGCGAGAATCGCCTTCTGATGCTCGTTCAGCGACCTCGGCTGGAGCATGCCGATCTTAGTCAGATGGTGCTCGATAACGTCGCCGATCTCCGCGATGAGCGACGGCATGAACTTCCCGCCGGGCTTCCAGTAGCCTCCCTTCGGGTCGAAAACCGCCTTGAGCTCTTCCACCAGGAACGCGACGTCGCCACCCTTGCGAAACACGGCGGACACGATTCGGGTAAGGGCAACAATCCACTGGAAATGGTCGAGATTCTTGGAGTTGATGAAGATCTCAAACGGCCGCCTCACCTCATGGCTCGTTCCTTGGTTCAGCACGATGTCGTTGATCGTGATGTACAGCGCATGATCGGAGACCGGCGGTTTGATCTTGTAGGTACACCCCACCAGCTCGTAGGGACGCTCGAGGGCCTCGTGCATCGAGATGATATCTTGCTCCGCGTCCGCTCCGGGACCTGACGCGGATGTATTATCCGCGTTCACTTGCGGCGTTCCGGGGGCCGGCCCGACAGGCGAGCCGGCGGCGCCGTCACCCGCCCGGGCGGCCCCATCCGCGCCCTCCGCGCTCCCGGCGGCGCCGGCACCCGCCTCGGCGACGCCATTGACACCCGCGCCCGGCGCCTCTTGCGGCGCTTCCTGCGCCGCCGCGTCCGGACCGGCATCCGCCGGCGCCGAACCCGCTGCACCGTTACTCGTTGTCGGCTTCACCCGATAATCTACAATCTCACGATCGATCTTCTTCGCCATACCTCTTCCTCGCTGTTCTTCCCCGAGCATCATAACCGGCCGTAGTACCCCTCCTTGAGGGCCTCATACAGATTTGCAGCGACATGGGTCTCGCCGTCGTACTCGATCTCTTCGTCGCCGCGCGCCTCGACGATCGTACCATCGTCCAGCACGAATTCGTAGACCGTGTTCTTGAGATCGCGCTCGCGCACCAGCACGCCCTGGAATACCTCCGGGTTAAAGCGGAACGTCGTACACCCCTTGAGCCCCTGCTCGTAGGCGTACATGTAGACGTTCTGGAAATCGCCGTAGGGGTAGTCGGTCGGGACATTCGCAGTCTTGGAGATCGACGAGTCGATCCACCGCTGCGCGGCCGCCTGCATATCGACATGCTGAATGGGCGTAATATCCTCCGCCGTAATGAAATAATCGGGGAGCCCGTGCGTGCTTTGCCCGCCCGCACCCTGCTCATTCGCGCTCTGCTCTTGCCCGCTCGCAGGCTCTTGCGAGTCCACCCCCGCATCGCCCACCTGCCCGTCGTGCCGCCCGTCGGCCGGACCGCCCCGCGGCCCCTCAGGCTTCCCGCCCCGCTGCCCGTCGCGTTGCGCATCCTGCGCGCCGCCCGGCAGGGCACGTGCGTCCATGAACGCCCGGTAGGCCAGGAGCTCAAAGGAGAAAACGTCCACCTGCTCCTTGGACTTCCTCCCTTCCCGGATCACGTTCCGATAGTAGTGGTGGGCGAAGGTCGGCTCGATCCCGTTCGACACGTTGTTCCCCAACGAGAGCGAAATCGTGCCCGTAGGCGCGATCGACGAGTGGTGCGTGAAGCGCGCCCCCTCTTCGGCGATACGATCCACGAGCTCCGGCGCAACCTCCGCAAGCCGCTGCATGTAGCGGCTATAGCGGGCCAGGAGGACCCGCCCCGGCACCCGGTCGCCCACCGAGTAGCCGTCCTTGGCAAGCTCCGGCCGTTTCCGCAGATGGTGCGCCTCGAGCTCGAACTCTTCTTCCATCAGCGAAGCGGGCCCCTTCTCCCGGGCCAGCTCCACCCCGGCTTCCCAACCGGCGACCGCGAGCTCGCGGGCCACTCGATCGGTGAACTCCGCCGCCTCAGGCGTGCCGTACTGCGTCCGGAGCATCGTCAACGCGCTCCCCAGCCCCAGAAAACCCATGCCGTGCCGCCGCTTGCGCTCGATCTCCCGACGCTGCTCCGCAAGCGGCAAGCCGTTGATCTCTACCACGTTATCGAGCATGCGGGTGAAGACCTTCACCACCTCGCGGAACCGTTCCCAGTCGAAGTGCGCCTTTTCGGTAAACGGCTCGCGCACGAACTTCGTGAGGTTCACCGAGCCTAGCAGGCATGCGCCGTACGGAGGCAGCGGCTGCTCGCCACACGGATTCGTTGCCCGGATCTCCTCGCAGAACCAGTTGTTGTTCTGCTCGTTGACTTCGTCGATGAGTACGAAGCCCGGCTCGGCATAGTCGTAGGTCGAGCGCATGATCATGTTCCAGAGGTTGCGCGCTCGCACCGTCCGGTAGATTCGGCACGCCACCAGTCCCTCGTCGTTGGCGACGTATCCCTCCACAATCGGCCACTCTCGCCAGAGCACCTGGGCGGGATCGCTCACATCGATGCCGTCCGCCTCGACTTCGCGTTCAGTCAGGGGAAATGCAAGCGGCCAATCGTCATCGTTCTTGACCGCCTCCATGAATGCATGCGTTATGAGAAGCGAGAGGTTGAACTGCCGCAGCCGCCCGTGCTCCCGCTTCGCCCGGATGAAGTCCATCACATCAGGATGGCCTACGTCGAACGTCGCCATCTGCGCGCCCCGGCGGCCCCCGGCGGAGGAGACGGTGAAACACATCCGGTCGTAGATGTCCATGAAGGAAAGCGGTCCCGAGGTGTGCGATCCCGCGCCGGATACGTACGCGCCCCGCGGCCGGAGCGTGGAGAAATCGTAGCCGATGCCGCAGCCCGCCTTCAGGGTGAGCCCGGCTTCATGCACCTTCCGCAAGATATCGTCCATCGAATCGTGGATTGTAGCCGAGACCGTACAGTTGATCGTAGACGTGGCAGGCTTGTACTCCCAGGCCCCGGCGTTCGACATGATCCGCCCCGCGGGCGTAGCGCCACGCCGAAGCGCCCAGAGAAAACGCTCGTACCACTCGTCCCGGACCGCCGGATCCTCGATATCGGCGATTGCCGCCGCAACCCGCTGATACGTCTCGTCAACGCTCCCATCGAGCGGCTCGCCGTCTTTGGTCTTGAGCCGATACTTCTCGTCCCAGATATCGAGCGATGCTTCCTGCAGCGGGAGCCGCTCTACCGCCGCCGTTTGGTCCGCTTTGCCGTTCCGTTTCTGCCCCGATCGCTGTCTGCCGGTTGCTGCCTTCATGAGTCGACTGGTGCCTCCTTCTCACTCGTTCGCCCGCACGCTCGCCCCGCACAGAGCCAATTATCGACATACACAATATATTGTGTCGATTTCGCTTAGAAAACCATGAAACACACCATATGTCAACATCTGATAGAGTCACTCAAGGAGATCCACAGCCATCCTACCGGCGTCGCCCGAGGATTCCGCCCAACAGATATGACCCTACCTCCCGCCCGCGCACTCCGTCCGACCCCACGGCTGCGGTGCCGGCCTCAACACTCGACGCTCCCCTGCTCCGTAGCCATCCCATTATCGTGAACGTATATCTTTTAATGCTCCATGTATTGTAATGTCATCCTGCGTATGCTAAACTTCTGCTCGCGCTATCTCATGGCTGGGAAGTACATCTTTGGACACCGAATCGTCGGCAGAATGATACGTGGATCACACAAGATACTCCAGGGAGGTCATCATGAACACCCAAAAGCCCCGCCCCATCGGCTTTTCTATCGCCGCTGCCGCCATCGGCGGTGCAGTTCTCATACTCGTCACAGTCTCCTGTGAACCCGAGCGCGCAGTCACCGAGCAACAGCTCGCCGATCGCACTCAAGACGAGGCGGCTCCTGACGACGACCAGACCCCCGACCAACCCGACGACGCCCCCGCCGACCAACCGGACGACGACCAGGCCGTAGCCTCGGTGGACGTTGCCCAGCTCGAAGACGGCACCTACTATGCCGCCGAAGAGTACGATCCCGAGGAGGACTGGATCAACATCGCCATTATCGAGGTCCAGGACGGAGCCATCGTCGATGCTGAATGGAACGCCGCGCCCACCAACGGCGGCCCAGCCAAGCTCGAGTATTCTCGCGCAGGCGAATACGGCATGGAGCGCGTCGCGGAGTCGCCATGGCACGAACAGGCCGAAGCTACCGCCGCCCACCTCGTCGAAACCCAGGACCCCGCCGCGGTACCGCTCGACGACCACGGCGAGACCGATGCCATCACCGGGGCTACCATCACCGTCGGCTATTTCTTTGAGCTCGCCTCTCAGGCCCTGCGCGAAGGCCCCGTCGAGCCGGGCCCATACCAGGACGGTCACTACACCGTTCAGACCGACGAGCCCGGCGACGACTGGCACGACCAGGTCCACGTAACCATAGTCGGAGGCCGTATCGCCGGCGTCTTCTGGAACCCCATCTGGACCGAGGACGGCGAGACCGGCAAATACGAGCTCTCGGAAGAGGGCGAGTACGGAATGGAACGGGCATCCGACTGGCCCTGGCACGAGCACGCCGATACCCTCGCGCGCGAAGTCGTCCAAAACCAAGGCGTCGAAGCCATCCCCACCGACGAGGACGGCTATGTAGACGGCATAACCGGCGCCACCATCCGGGCCACCACCTTCAAGGACCTCGTCGCCCGCGCTCTCGAAGACGCCGAAGCGTAACGGCCACGCCCGGTTGTGGACCCGTCGGGCCACGCCCCGTTCGCCGGCCCCGCGGCGCTC
>PWGF01000451.1 GCA_003554375.1 Spirochaetaceae bacterium | reverse complement strand
GGCCGCGAGCAACGGCTCGGTCGCGGGTGCCGGGCGGGATGGCGACAGCTTGCGCTTCGTGCTCCTGCCGGACGGCTCGGTCCCAGGCGCCGGTCGGGGAGCCGGGTGCAGCGGCGACCGCTTCAGGAGGCCGTTCAGGTCCCGGGGCCTAAGGTGACGCGGACCTGGATTGTACGTTCCGCGGGAGTAGCCGGGATCTCCGTATGAGGCACTGAACGACCGTCAACGGTGCAGTCGGCTACGCCGTGGGAGACACGGTCGGGGTTGTCCACCGTGATCTCGTACCATGTTCCGCGCCAGGATCGCCGTACCCGAAAGCCGGGCCATGAGCTCGGAATGCACGGATCCACTGTCAGATGCCGGTACCCCGGCCGGATGCCGAGCACATGCCATGTTGCGGCCCGGTACATCCAAGCCGCGGTACCGGACAGCCAGCTGTTGCGCGCCAGGCCGAACTGGGGATGCTCGTCGCCAAGGATGTTCTGGGCATAGCAGTACGGTTCGCACTCGTAAACGGAAGGATCCTTCTCGGCCGGGTTGATCTGTTGGTAGTAGGAGAACGCTCGATCGCCGTTTCCCTGAAGGGTCTCGGCAATGATCACCCACGGGTTCGTATGCAGGAATATGCCGCCGTTTTCCTTGGCGCCCGGAGGGTAGGTAGTAATTCCCCCGAGGTTGGGGTCGTATCCGTTGTATGCGGGTCGGCTGATCTTGATGCCGTGGCGGGTGTTGAGCTGTGAAGCTACAGAGGAGAGCGCTTGTTGCGCGTATTCCCCTTCCGCGTAGCCGGCCAGAATCGGCCATGATTGGGCGTTTACGTAGATACGGCCGGTGGTGTTCCGCGCGGATCCCAAGGGCGTCCCATCGGCGTCGAGATAGCGAATGAACCAATCTCCGTCCCATGCGTGTTCCAGGACGCGGCCGCGCATCTCCTCCCAGTAGTCGCGGCTGCGGGTGGCCAGCGTATCGTTTCCAATTGCGTCGGCGAGCTCAGCGATCTCCTGAAGGACCAGGCCGTAGAGTGCTGCGTTGAACAACGACTCGGCGCCGGCCTTCAGATTGACGGTGTCGTTCCAGTCTGCGAAGCCCAGAAGCGGCAGCCCGTGCCTGCCAACGTTCCTCCGCGTGAACTCGATTGCGCGTTCTACGTGCTCCGTGACCGAACCTTGGGCATGCTGCGGTTCATCTGCTTCCGGATCGTAGTACGGCAGCTGTTCGTCCAGGATCGAGAAATCGCCGGTTTCCTTGATGTAAGCGGCAAGTGTCAGAACGATCCACAGGTGGTCGTCGCCGTAGAACTGAGGGCGGTCCGGCATGTCGGGGGCTTCGCCCGGATGAGCCTTTCCGGTTCCGGGGAAGAAGAGGTGCATCGCTGAACCGTCCGGACGCTGAATAGAGAAGAGCTGTCGCATGAGCTTGCCTGCTTCCTCGGGCATGTGGGACATGATGCCCAGAAGGTCCTGGGAGGAGTCGCGCATTCCCAGGCCGCGGGAACCCAATCCCAGCTGATATGAGCTGAGGTAACGGGACCAGTTCTTGGTGATGAAGCACTGTTTGGGGTGATGCACATTGAGCATGTCGTTCATGCTCTGAGAGGGCGTTTCCACCGTAAAACGGGCGAGATAGTCATCCCAGAAGCTCTGGAGCTCTCGGAAGCGGGCATCGACTTCATTGTGGTCAAGAAACGGCGCTACCACCTGGTCCAGGTCCGAGACGTTCTCGGTCTGTCCCAGCTGCACAACGATCCGCCGACGCTCGCCTGGGTCGAGCGACCCCAGCTCGTGGTGGAGCGCGGCGATGTTGTCACCCCGGTTGGCTTCGCTGCCGGGAAGGGCCGGGGCGTGGAGGCTGCGCGGAGCCGCCCAGGATCCAAAATCGTGGTCACCTAGAAATCGTCCGCGATCGGTCTCGAAGCTAGTTAGCGGTCCCGACGAGACGGCGTAGTTCCAGCAGGTATCGCGACGCATGAACGGGTACTGGACGAGGACGCTCGTTCCGTTCAGCGACAGAGCACGGCTCTGCATGGTCTGCGGAACCCAGTCGGCGTTTGTGAACTGCTTGAGGGCCTGGAAGTGGCTATACTCGAAGACGGGGATGAAGGCGGCGTCTACTGGAGTTTCGTTTGCATTTCGGAGCGTACAATCCATGAGAAGTACGTGTTCGCCCGATGGGACGAAGAAGGTCACTTCGAGTTCGATGCCGTCTGCTACGCCGAGGATGCGAGAGTAGAGCGGGCCGACATGGCACTCAAACTGCGACGGCTCGGTAAGACATGGAACGTAGAACGGAGAGCAGATGCGATATCCCCCCTCCTCTCCGGTTCGAACGTAGAAAGCGGCGCCGTTCATAGAGGATCCGGGGAGACCAGGGATGTACTTGGTTATCCGGTTGTGAGCAGGGTCTCCTCGACAGATGAGCAGGCCGCCGCTCTGATCCACGTACCCTCCAAACTCGAGCGTGCCGACGTAGTTTATCCAGCGGACCGGCGGTCGCGGTGTCGTAATGACATATTCCCGATTCTCGTTCGCGAAGTACCCGTAGCTCATATCCAATCCTCCTTTTTGCGCTGCTCCGGCGCCGTGGTCAGAGTGCCCGCATGCTATCCCATGACGGCGCGGACCTGAATCGTTCCGCCGGCATCCTGGATGGGGATTGTTCGGCCTCGCTGGGATTTGCCGCGCTCTATGCCCACGGGTTCACCGTCTACTTCCAGTTGCGCAACGCCCGTGGAGACGTGGTCGGGGTTTTCGACGGCGATCGTGTATCTCGCGCCGCGGAAGGTCCGATCTACTTGAAAGCCGGTCCACTCCGGCGGTATGCACGGATCGACTACGAGACCGTCATAGTGAGGGCGAATGCCGAGGATGTGCCGCGTCATGGCGTAGTAGTTCCATGCGGCCGTGCCGGTCAGCCAGGAGTTCTTCCCTTCGCCGTGCGTTGGCGCATCGCTTCCGGCTATCATCTGACAGTAGACGTATGGCTCTACCTTGTGGACATCGGAGCGTTCCTCGACGAAGGAAGGTGAGATCTTGCGGTAGTACGCGAACGCGCGGTCACCACGGCCCAGAACTGTCTCCGCGATCATGATCCAGGGATTGTTGTGGCAGAAAATGCCGGCGTTCTCCTTGTATCCGGGTGGGTAGCTCGATATCTCGCCGTATTGGATGTAGTAGCGCGAATACGCGGGTTGGTGCAGTAGAACGCCGTTCGCGGTTTCCAGATGCTTCTGGGTTGCGTCCAAGGCTGAGCGCACAAGCCCTTCGTCCAGGCCGATGCCGGCCATGCCGCAAAGCCCTTGCGCTTCGGCGTAGATGCGACCTTCGCTGTTACGCATGGCGCCGACCGGCTCCCCATAGTGATCGTAGGCTCGGATGAACCATTCTCCATCCCAACCATGCCTTTTCACGTTTTCTTCCATCTGCTGTATGCGGTTCTGGGCGCGGCTTGCTTCGGCAGATCTACCGGTCCGGCGGCAGAGCTCCACGTACTCGCGGCCATAGAGGATCAACAGGGCGGCAATCACAACCGATTCCGCTGTGCCGCCTGTCCGGCGTTGCGCCGTCTGAAACGGCTCGTCCGGATCACTCGAAAAGCAGTTGAGATTGAGGCAATCGTTCCAGTCTGCTCGTCCAATGAGCGGAAGGCCATGGGGGCCGACGTTTTTCAGGGCGTGGTCGAGCGACGCTTGTAAGTGTTCTATATGCGGCGCGGCGCTGCTGTCATCGTGGTCGAACGGGACCGGTTCTTCCAGAAAGCCAAAATCGCCTGTCTCTTTCACGTATTCTGCTGTGGAGAGCAGCAACCAAAGCGGATCATCGTTGAAATCAGCCCCGATGGCGTCATTCCCGCGCTTTGTCAGCGGTTGGTACTGATGGTATGCCGAGCCGTCCGGTCGCTGCGTCGCGGCGATGTCCCGGATCCGTGTCCGGGCGCGCTCTGGAACCTGGTGCACGAAGCCGATGAGATCTTGGTTCGAGTCGCGGAATCCCATCCCCCGCCCGATCCCGGACTCAAAGTAGGATGCGCTGCGTGACATGTTGAAGGTGACCATGCACTGGTATTGGTTCCATGTGTTGACCATTCGATCGAGTCGGGGATCGCCGGTCTCGGCGACGTATACGCTGAGAAGCCCGTCCCAGTGTGCGAGGAGTTGCTCGTGAGCGCGTCGGACTTTGGAAGCTGTGTCGAGATGCGCGAGTGTCTCTTTGGCCGGCGTTTTGTTTATGACACCGGGGCTCTCCCACTTCTCGTCCTCCGGGTTCTCCGCATATCCGAGCACAAAGACGAGCTCGCGTGTTTCGCCCGGTGACAGCTCCAACTCGATGAAGTGAGAGGCGATCGGAGCCCATCCGTGTGCGACAGAGTTGAACGATGTGCCGGCTGCTACCGCCGCGGGCATGTCGAATCCGTTGTATGGTCCCAGAAAGGCGTCGCGATCGGTGTCGAAGCCCGCGATGGCAGCGTTTACGCTGTAGTAAGCGTAGTGATTCCGTCGCTCACGGTATTCCGATTTGTGGTACAGCGTCGAGCCATCAATCTCCACCTCGCCAATGGAGAGGTTTCGCTGAAAGTTCGTCATGTCGTCTTGCGCATTCCACAGGCACCATTCCGTCAACGAGTGAAGCTTCAGGTGCTTGCCTCGTGACGAGTCGTTTCGGATCGTTAGCAGATGAGTTTCGGCCGTCGTATGGAGCGGAACGAAAACTAGAAGCTCGGCGGTTACTCCGTTCTTGGTTCCGGAGATTGCGGTGTAACTCAGCCCGTGGCGGCACTCGTATCGATCGAGCTCAGTCTTGAGCGGTTTCCAGCCGGGAGACCACACGTCGCCGTCGGTAAGATCGCTGATGTAGTAGTACCTGCCGCCGTCATCCAAGGGCACGTTGTTGTACCGGTAGCGCGTTAGCCGGCGCAACTTGGCGTCTTGGTGGAAACAGTATCCCCCACCGGTGTTTGAGACGAGGCCAAAGAATTCCTCGTTCCCCAGGTAGTTGATCCACGGAAACGGCGTCTTGGGGGTCGTGATAACGTACTCGCGTCGCGCGTCCTCGAAGTAACCGTATTTCATCGATGTTCTCCCTCTGTCCGATTAGTCTATTCCTCGCCATTACAGCACCGTCTCTGTTCGCGACCGGCACGGCGGTATCGTCCCCGTTCCGGGCCGGAGGTTATGTGGAGCTGCACTCGGCGGTCAGTTGGGGCCATGGGGCCTGTACGATGGCTGCCGCAGGCGCGCTCGAAGGAGCTGCCTGCGACGGCCTGTATGTATCGCTCCTCGTCCGAATCCGCTCGTCGGAGCCAACTCCGCGGAGCGAGTCGTGCAGGGCCTCAGCGATGGTCGAGCTTCCTGGTGATCACGCGATTTCCTGCTGTCAGCCCCATGATGATGAGAAACAGAACCCATGCGATCGCGCTCGCGCGTCCGAATCGGTGCACCCGGAAAGCTTGTTGAAGGAGGTACAGTGTCGTCGTTAGTGCCGCGTTGTCGTGACCGCCCATGCCTTGATAGCCGCCGAAAAGGACATAGGGTTCGTCAAAGAGCTGCATACCGAAGATCAGTGAGATTGACGTAGCAAAAAAGATAACCGGCAGCAGGAGCGGCAATGTAATGTTGAGGTGCTGCTGAACCTTGGTTGCCCCGTCGATGTGCGCGTTCTCATAGAGATCCTTCGGGATGGCCTGGAGCCCCGCGAGGTAGATCACCATGTTCCAGCCTACGAAACGCCAGTTGAGCATGATTGCTACCACCGCGCGCATTGCCGGCGGGTCATTGAGCCATTCGACCGGATCTAACCCCAGCATCACGAAGAGGTTGTCGGCCCACCCGTAAGTCCGCTGAAAGATGTTGAAGAAGACGAGGCTGACCACGACGGCGCTCGTAATGTACGGGATGAAGAACGCCGTCTTGAAAAACTCACGGCCCGCTACGGACTTATCGTTGAGGAGCATGGCAAGAGGGATGGCGATGAAGTGCTGCAGGAGGGACCCGAATACAAGGAGAACGCCCGTAACCCATAGCGAGTGGAAGAAGAACGGATCGATGTCGAACAACCGGGTGTAGTTCTCCAGTCCAACGAACTCGCGCATCCCCGTAAGTCGCCAGTCGAAGAAGCTGATGAAGATCGAGTAACCGATCGGGTAGATCGAGAACGCAAGAAACAGAATGAGAAACGGGCTCAAGAAGATGTAGGGGGCGACCTTCTTCTGGCCCAGCGCGCTAGAAAATACAGACATGATTTACCCTCCTGCTCAGGCTGCTTCGCCGTGAAGCGCTCCCGCGGTCAGACCGGAGATAATCCGGCGCGAGAAGAACACAAACACCAGCAACAGCGGAAGCACTGCTATTGCTGATCCGACCATAAGTGCACCTTGCTGTCCCTGCGCCTGGTCGAAGAAGATCGAGAGCGCGACCGGAATCGTCGTGTGGCGCTGAGAAGGCATGAGCACAAGCGCCCCCATGAAGTTGTTCCAGGTGGTGACGAAGATAATGATGGCGAGCACGGCCATCGCCGGCTTGGCGAGCGGGAACACGATTCGACGAAGCATCCCGATCTCGCTCACGCCGTCGATCCGCGCGGCATCCATAAGTGCGTCAGGAATGGAGGTCTGGAGAAACTGCGCCATCAGGAAGATTCCGAGCGGGTTCGCCGCCATCGGCACGATCAGCGGGAGCCACGTGTTGATCCACCCCAACGTCGCCATGATCTGGAAAAACGGAACCATATTCAGGAAAGGGGGAATAGCCATCACCGCCAGAACCAGCGCGAAGAAGAACGGCTTCCCTTTGAATTCGTACTTCGCAAAGGCAAAACCACCCATGGTACAGAAAAAGAGAGCTGCCAACGTGGCGCCTATGGTTGTGCCGAAACTGTTGATGATATTCAGGTGAAACGGGATACGTCCGAATAGCTCGTACAGGTTCTGTACCAGCCCCGTTCCAAACCAGAGGTGCGGCGGAATGCGGAGCATCTCCCCGCTGGGATGGGTAGCCAGTACGAACAGATAGTACAACGGAAACAGAAAGATAGACGCAAAGAAGAGGAGAACGAGGTGCATTGGGATCCGGCGTAGGTGCTGCCGGAGCATGCGCTGTCTCCTGCTCAGGTGCTCCTGCCGGTACATCCGCATCACTGTTGGATCCACTCTTGACGGATGACTCATTTTGGGTTGCCTCCAAGCCTAATACGCAGAATTGAGAAGTAAGGCACCTCCCCGGGGTCAGACCGCCGGGGAGGTACCCGAAGGGGGGGAAAGGTACCCCCGGAGCCCCGCTACATGGTGGCTCGGATCTCGTCGAGAGCCCGCTCATACGCTTCGTCCACCGGGGTGCCCCCGAGGACTCGCTCAACGGCGCCGTCGAAGATGTCGACTGCCAAGGAGTCGTACTCGCTCACCCGTTGCTCCGGGATGGCAAGCGCGACGTCGCGGAAGATCTGACGCGCCTGCTGGCCGCCGTAGTACGGCTCCGGCTCGTCCATGATTGGGTGATCGAAGAGCTGGGTGTTCGCGGGGAACGCGTCGATTGTCTCAAAGGTGGTGAGCTGCGCATGCTCGCTCGTGGTCAGGTAGTTAACAATCTCCCACGCGACGCCCTTCTTCTCCGCCGGAACCTGCTCCGGTATGGCAAGGTAGCTTCCGCCGAGGCTTGCCGGCTCTTGACCGGGCAGCCATGCTACGCGCCAGTCCTCAGTGTCAGTTGCCATCCAGTCTCGGAGCGCGCCGCCGAACCAGGCGCCGTTGGGCTGGAATGCTATCTCGAGCTCACCGCCTGCGCGGTGCGCCTCCTCCCACGGCTCGGTCCACTCCTCGACGCGCGCGTCGATGCCGGCCTCGCGGGCATCGCGGACGAGCTCGAGGGTTTCGATGAAGCGTTCGCGCGGCTCGAGAGGATCGCCGGTCTCCGGGTGGAACCAGCCGCCTTTGCCGCCATAGAGCGGGATCTCCCAGAGATAGTGAGCGTCGGGGATGCCGTAGATGTCGTCGCCGAGAGCGTCGACGTCCTGCGCAACCTCGATGAACTCATCCCAGTCCTGGAGAGTTTCGATGTCCTCTGCGGTGTATCCGGCCTCTTCGATGAGACTCTCACGATAGAAAAGCACCGCGGGGGCGATATCAACCGGAACCGCGATCAGCTCGCCGTCACGCGTCATTGCGTTGGAAACGGCGAAGTCGACGAGGTCATCCACGTACTCATCTGCGTTGAACGGATCCTGAGTCAGGTCGGTGAGCGCGCCCTCCTCGACGAACGCGGCAATGTACTCGACCTCTACCGCTTCGATGTCGTTTGTGGCCTCGCCGGCCGCAAGGACCGTCGTCAGACGCTCGTGATGTGCGCCGAACTCAGCAGCCTCGAAGCTGATATCCACGTTCGGGAACTCTTCCTGGAACTCAGGGCTGTCGAAGACCTGCGAATAGGCTGCTTCGAGGTCACCGAATACGCCGATGGAGATCTCGTACTCCTGATCAGGATCGTACGGCTCCGCCTCTACGGGCTCTTGCTGCCCTGCTGCCGTCGCCATTGCGGCGGCGCCAAACAGGAGCAGACCCACGGTGGCCAAGCACACAAAAGTGCGCATCATGTGTCGCATACTCCCTCCTTTGGGAATAGGTGATGGTGATTAGCCGTTCAACTCGGTGAGCTGAACGGCGGCGAGCACCTCCTTACCTAGTCAGTTGGTGGTGCCAACCAACTGTATCTTCGCACCAGTCTCTGTTTCTGTCAACAGAAATCTTTGGTTTTTTCAGGGCAAACGCAGTTGGATCAGTACGGTTCGACGGCGGCGGCCGAAAGCCGCTGAAGCGAGTACTCACCCGTCTCACCACACCCCCACGGGCCCCGGCAAGCGCCCACGACCGCCCGCTCGCCGCCGCGTTCCCAGGCGGGTTGTTCAACTGCGTCTGCCTTGTTGGGCTCTTCCAGGTTGCATTCGAAGCGTCCAAGACTTATACTAAGCAGCAGTGTTGGTTGGCCGCGTAAACGAACGAACTAGCGCGCGAGGGCAAGGCGGATTCGCGTCATCTGCACAGGGGTGCGTATCGGCCAATCCGGGTTATGGCGTCAACTGTGCTGGAGGGAAAAGGACCGAGCAGCAAGATGGCGGCGGAACGGACACACTGTTTGGCTCCAGCGGAGAGACACTCGTTTTGTTCGACGATTGCCGCGGGGAATCAGCTGGAAATGGACCGGTCGTGGCTGATGGTGTTGCCGACGTCAGGAGGGTGACGTCGTGACGGTAATGTGGTGTGGAAGGAAGAGACGCATGCAACGGACGTTGCACTGAAGCTTCCGGTTAGCGACTTGCGGACCAACCGCGTCGGCGAAGCACGGAGAAGCAGGCGTCACACCGCTCAGATCGACAGACTGCCAACGCTTACCAGGCACTCGTGAGGGCGGGTTCGAGAGGCCATGCCTCGGTCAGAAGGTAGAGGGAGGATGCTGTGTGGAGTGAAACAAGAGATCGCTCGAGCACGCTCAGTCTCATCAACGCCAGTCGAGTGCTTCAGACTATTTGGTTACGCGGAGAGATCAGTCGAGTCGATATTGCTCGTACACTTGGACTGAACAAGTCGACCATAACAAAGATCGTGGGCGATCTCCTTGACGCCGGAATCATCTGCACTGTCGCCGAAGGGGAGGCCGGACCGACCGGCGGCCGTCGACCTCAGTACCTTACGATATCGAAGGACTACGGGTGTATCGTTGGGCTGGAGATCCAGACGGAGCATTATACCGCTGTCGCGATCGATCTCCACGGTGAAGTCGTCTACAAGCGAACCGAAGAGATCGACATCACGGCGCAACCTCTTTCGGAGCTTGCGCTATCGGCAGTCGAGAACACCCGGTCCGAGTTGACGCGCAGAGGGCACACAGTGCTCGGAGTGGGGCTTGGCCTTTCCGGGATCATAAACCCGCACGACGGCGTCATATACAAGTCGAACCCGCTTTCCGTTACGGAGCCGGTCCGTATCTACGAGGAGATGGCCGGGCGCCTGCCGTTGCCGGTAATGGTAGAGAATGACGCCAACTGCTGTTGCTGGGGAGAGTTGGCATTCCGCCACTCGGACCGTCCATCGAATTTCCTCTTTGTCTTGGGGGAGGTCCGGTTCCCAACGGCGCTTGGGAGTGATTTTCGGAGCATCTCAATTGGCCTGGGTGTGGTGATCGGGGGGCGCGTTCATCGGGGTGACGACTACTCAGCCGGAGAGTTCAAGTCCATCCTGTGGAGCCCCGGCAATACCACCCAGTTCTCAATCGCTGATGAGGAGTTCGCAGCAGCTGGAGACCGTTGCGCCCTTACTCAAAGGATGCTGTGTGAATTGGGGGGGCATGTCGCCTTCCTTGTCAACTCATTGAACTTGAGCGCTGTCGTGGTCGGTGGGTCGATCGAACAGTTTCGCGAGGACTTGGTTTCGATTTTCGAAGATGAGATCCAGCGAAACTGGTCGTACGATGACCCCGTGCAGTGCCGAATCCGCTTCTCCAGTCTCGGCGAGGACAGCGTCGCATATGGAGCTGCCGGGATGTTTTTGGAGCATCTCTTCTCGCTTCCCGGAGTGGACGGCTCGGACGCCAGCCCGCGCGGAATGGAGATGCTCCAGCGCGTACGACGGGCACGTCGCCAGGAAGAAGGCCACGCCTCTGCCCGTCAGTTCTGAATCTAAACAAGGCCCGCCAACCGCGCTGTCGGTCCGGGGTCCAGGATTGTGGATCGGGCTGCGAACCGTCCATGGCCGGGGCCGGACTAGCCAATCGAGCTGTCGATCCGGTCACGGCTTATCCGGTTCCGTGACAATTGCGGGCCGAAGCGAGCCCCCCTGCTTGCCTTGTAGGCTTTCTATCGGCAGAATATTTCAACAGAAAACACCGGAATTCGAATGAAATTTGCCCGCACCCGGTTCACCGCTGGTGGAGGGTTCGGTACACTGAGTGACTCGCGTGCGCCCCCATCAGTCCGAACCGAGCGGAACCAATCTGGCTCGGTGATGCCGGAACGCGGGCCCATGCACGCAACAAGATACTCAGATCGAGAGGGAGACAGGGACAGATGAGTGAGACCAACAACGCTTTGCAAGAGAAACGGATCCGAGCATTGCACGACGCGGTGTCCGAGCGCATTCTGATTCTCGACGGTGCGATGGGCACCATGATTCAGGACCAAGCACCGACGGAGCCGGATTTCCGGGGCGAGAGCTCGGAGATTTCCGAGTCCGCGCGGGCGGCCATTGACCAAGCTGTAGCCGCGGGTGCAGAGCTTACTGGGAATAACGATCTCCTTACCGTTACCCGCCCGGATATCATCCGGGGAATCCATGAAGGGTTTCTGGAAGCAGGCGCCGATATTATCGAAACCAACACGTTCAACTCGACGTCGGTCAGTCAAGCTGACTACAAGCTTGAGTCGTTGGTGTACGAGCTGAACGTAGCCGGGGCTCGGTTGGCCCGGGAGACCGCGGATGTGGCGACCGCGAAGACTCCCGATAAGCCGCGCTTTGTCGCGGGCGTTATTGGCCCAACGAACAAGACGCTCTCGATTTCTCCGGACGTAAACGATCCGGGGTACCGGGCGATCACATACGAGGAGATTCGCGATAGTTACGCGGAAGCTGCGCGTGCTCTGATCGACGGCGGCGTGGACCTGATACTCCTCGAGACCATCTTCGACACGCTCAACGCGAAAGCCGCGATCTACGCGGTTCATACGCTTTTCGAGGAGCTGGGCTTTCGCGTCCCGGTTATGATCTCCGGTACGATCACGGATCGGAGCGGCAGAACGCTCACCGGGCAGACTACGACGGCGTTTCTCCATTCGATACTCCACGCAGAGCCCTTCAGCGTCGGGTTGAACTGTGCGCTTGGCGCGGATCTGTTGCGTGAGTACGTGCAGGAGCTCGCCGGCAACTGCCCGGTGCCCACTTCGGTGCATCCGAACGCCGGGCTTCCGAACGACATGGGCGGTTACGATCACAGCCCCGAGCTTATGGCGCAGATTCTCGGCGAATATGCCCGGGAGGGGCTCGTGAACATCGTAGGAGGCTGCTGCGGAACCACGCCGGAGCACATCCGCGCTATTCGCGAGGCGGTGGAGCCGCACCGGCCGCGTGCGGTCCCGGAGCTTCGCCCGGCCACCCGGCTTTCCGGTCTGGAGCCGGTGACTATCGATGACGATAGCCTCTTCGTCAATATCGGCGAACGGACCAACGTAACCGGGAGCAAACGGTTCCTGCGTCTTATCCGGCAGAAGAAGTACGAGGAAGCGTTGGATGTTGCCCGTGATCAGGTAGAGAACGGCGCCCAGATGATCGACGTCAACATGGACGAGGCAATGCTGGAGTCGGATCAGGAGATGGAAGCCTTTCTGAAGATGGCGGCCTCCGAGCCCGACATCAGCCGGGTCCCCGTGGTGGTCGACAGCTCCAAGTGGAGCGTGGTCGAAGCGGGACTCAAGTGCATCCAAGGCAAGGGCGTGGTCAACTCGATCAGCATGAAGGAGGGCGAGGAGGATTTCCTCCACAAGGCCCGGGAGATCCGGAAGTACGGTGCCGCTACCATGGTCATGGCCTTCGATGAGAAGGGTCAGGCCGATACGGAGGATCGAAAGGTCGAGATTTGCCGCCGGGCGTACCAGCTGCTTACTGAGCAGATTGGTTTCCCGCCTGAGGACATTATCTTCGATCCGAATATCTTTGCGATCGGAACCGGAATCGAAGAGCACGCCAACTACGGCGTGGACTTCATCAACGCGACTGCGCGTATCAGGAAGGAGCTTCCGGCCGCCAAGGTGTCGGGCGGGGTGAGCAACATCAGCTTCAGCTTCCGTGGCAACGACGCGGTTCGCGAAGCGATCCACGCCGTCTTCCTCTATCACGCGATCAAGGCGGGCTTCACGATGGGGATCGTGAATCCGGCACAGCTGACCGTGTACGCCGAGATCCCGGAGGATCTGCGAGAAGCGGTGGAAGACCTCGTGCTCAACCGCCGTGAGGATGCCACTGAACGCCTTTTGGATATGGCCGACCAAGTGGAAGGCAGCGGCGCCGGAGGGCGCCAGCAGGACCTGTCCTGGCGTGAGGAGCCGGTGGAGAAGCGGCTCGAGCATGCGCTCGTGAAGGGCATCACGACCTACGTGGAAGAGGATGTCGAGGAGGCTCGGAAGAACGCATCGGCCTCGCTCCACGTGATCGAAGGGCCGCTGATGGACGGGATGAATACCGTCGGGGACCTCTTCGGCAGCGGCAAGATGTTCCTGCCGCAGGTCGTGAAGAGCGCCCGGGTGATGAAGATGGCTGTTTCCCATCTGCTGCCGTATCTCGAGCAGGAACAGAAGTCCGGCGGCGAAGCGCCCAAGAAGAAGGGAACGGTCGTGCTGGCAACGGTCAAAGGAGACGTCCACGACATCGGGAAGAACATCGTGGGCGTGGTGCTCCAGTGCAACAACTACGAGGTGATCGACCTGGACGTGATGGTGCCGTGCCCCGATATTCTGGAAGCTGCACGGAAGCACGACGCAGACGTCATCGGCCTTTCCGGCCTGATCACGCCGAGTTTGGACGAGATGGTGCATGTTGCGAGCGAGATGGAGAAGGAAGGGTTTACGCTTCCTCTTCTGATCGGCGGTGCGACGACGAATCAGGTCCATACCTCGGTGAAGATCGCTCCTCAGTATTCGGGGCCCGTGATACACGTAAAGGACGCAAGCGTTGCGGTCGGTGTTGTCTCAAAGCTCCTGAGCGCCGATCGACGCGAGGAGTACGTCAGGCAGATCAACGAGCAGCACGAGCAGGTGCGCGCGAAACGGGCCGAGAAAGATACGACCAAGGACTTCCTCCCCATCGAGGATGTTCGCGCTGCGGCGTATCGCCCGGACTGGGAGAACGGCTGGAAACCGGTGAAGCCCAGCGTCTTGGGGGTAACGGAGTACCAGGACTTCCCGGTCGAAGAGATCGCGCGGTATATCGACTGGGCCTATTTCTTCGTCGCGTGGGACATGCGCGGGCGGTACCCGGATATTCTGGACAATCCGGAGAAGGGGGAAGAGGCCAGGAAGCTCTACGACGACGCTCAGGCGATGCTGCGGTGGATTATCGACGAGAAGCTTCTGCGGGCAAACGCAGTGGTCGGGTTCTGGCCGGCGAACAGCCTTCCGAACGACGACGTCGAGATCTACACCGACGACACGCGTACGGAGGTTCGCGCAGTTCTC
>PWGF01000072.1 GCA_003554375.1 Spirochaetaceae bacterium | reverse complement strand
TCCCAGATTCCGGTGCCCCGGACGCACGTGGTACAGCGGCTCCTTCTCAACGGTGGCCACATCATATGCCGCCGGCCGGCCATAAACCAGGGTGTAGAGCTCGCCGCCGCGGTTCTCCCGAACCCGGCAATAGCCGCGTTGCCCATCGGCGATCGCGCAGTCCCGGAAACAGAGCTCACACTGTACTGCCTGTTCCGGGAGCGCTCGCCAGAAGCGTGCCGAGGTTGGTTCGCGTCCGTCGTCTGCTGTTTCCGAAGAAGCCATACCATGCACCGTCGGCAATTGTAGGGCCGAAGGCCGCTGGGTTTCTACCGAAGAACACGGGGCTGCGTAAGCGAGCTCACGTGCTTTCCCACAGAGCACGGAGCTGCCGACGAAAGAATCAGCTTCCGGTTCCCTCCGCGAGGCGAAGAGTGCGTTCACGAGAGGATGCCACGAGGCGCGGGAGGCCCCTCCGGCTCCGCCCGCGCCCCTGCTCCAAAGCCGACTGCTACGGCGAGAACCGCTCCACGTCGACCTGTTGCGCGTTATCCGGGTGCGTCGCACCGGAGCCTGCGGCGTAGATGATCTGGTCGCCGAGCGCGCCCGCCACTACCGGCCAGTTGCTCTGGGAGAACTCCTCGCTCTCCGCAAGTTGTTTCCACTCACTGCCGTCGTAGATCAGGAGCATCGGGTGCTGGTTCGAGAGGTCCTCCAGGTTCCGGCCGGCAACGATGATGTTGTCCGACTCATCCGCCGTCATGGAGTACAGACCGCCGAAACTCCAATCGGCACCGCCAGGTCCGAGATCCTCGGCGCTGTTTACGCCGGTCCGCCGGAATACGCCCGAGCCGGGGGCCATGAACACGAGCTCGCCGCCCTGCTTTGCCAGTTCCGGTCGATCGGAGACGTTGCCGTCCCAATCCAGGTAGCTGTCCCATGTCTCGCCGTTCAGGCGCCGGACGCGCAGCCTGTCCCCGCCCTCGGTCCACGAAAAGTAGAGATCTTCGTCCAGGACGGTAAGCGCTGAATCGCGGAGCGTGGAACTGGTTCCCGTACCGAAGACAGAGCCGACCTTCTCCCACGTACCGTCGTGCAGGCGCTTGACGCGCAGGTCAACGCCGCCGGAGGAAATAACCGCCGCGTACAGCTCGCCGTCGTGAACGGCAAGACCCACGTCCGAGGGGCGACCTTCAAGACCGAAGTTGTCGGTGTCGTCCACCTGCACACTGACGTCGCTCCATTCTTCCTCAGCAACATCATACTCGTGGAGGTATATGTTCTGGCCGTCACGAAGCGCCAGGTAGACCTTCTCGTCGCCTTGCCCGTCGCCGACCGTGCCTGCGGCGAGGCGCGTCCAACCGTACGGGCCGCTTGCGTCGTCATTATCGGGTGCTCCGAAACAGTCCAGCGGCCCGTTGGCGTCAGAAAGACGCTTAACCACAGGACTATTTGTTGCCTCGTCCGCGGCGGCAAGGTAGAGCGTACCGGCGCTCACTGAACGTTCGAGCGCCTGGATGACCCGGTCGCCTTCAAGCCTAAACCCGGCTATGTGAGTCCGGGTGTATCCGGCAATACCTTCCGGAGGCGAAGGGCCGGTACCGGTGTCCGAATCCGCGGGTTCGCTTCCGAGCGTCCAGCCGTAATCGTCGTGCTGGGCGCGTACCCGGTACTCCCACTGATAGAAGTCATAATCACCACCGAAGTGACCATCAAAATGGAAATACTCGGTACCGCTAATTCCACTCTGGGTGGTGCGTCGTTGTAAACTTGAGTAGTCGCTCTTGCCGTACACGTGGTACTTGACTTTGCCGTCCTGCCTATCAACCGCAATACGGTCCCAAGTGACAAGATTCCCCAAATCGCCGTGTATATCCTGATGCTCATACGCCACACTGACATTCTCCGGCGGATGAAAGTCGGGAAGCGTATACTCATATTCGTCCGAGAAGCCGCCGCGAACGCCCTCCAAGTCCAGTCCCTGCATCCGGTATACGTAGGTATGGCCCCATCGGAGCCGGTTGTCGGGTAGCCCATCTCCCTCGTCGGTGAAGTGCCCGCCGTGCCACTTATGGCCGGCCCAGGCGAAGCCCGGATGGTCGTCGTCCGGTGCGGCGCGCTCGAGGATCACTTGCGGCCAGTCGTTCTGGCGATAATGGATCTCCACGTTCGGATGCGTCTGGAGATCAACTCGATTATGAACGGATTGCGGATAGTATATAGCGATCTCGAACCGGTCGAACGTCGGCGTGCCCGAAGGACCGTCGTCGCCGTTGGGGCCGGACAGCATGTCGCACGCCGCCGGAACCAGAAGCAACACCAAGGTTCCGAGCAGAAGCACCGTTCGTGCCGAGGCCGGCGATCCAGGCCGAATTCTGCCGGCATCTCTCCTGATATACTGCGTCATGATCCACCTCCGGGACGTCACGGTACTACAAGGCATCGCCTTTACATAACTCGCGCGTATCATACAAAATCAAACTCTTTGTCAATTGTATCATGCCTTAGACGAGAATACATGCATTGCTTCCATATAATGCGTGACAACCTTCTATACCTCGATACCTCGTGGACGTTTATCGCAACGGAGAAAGAATAATGCGCTTCGGGAGCTGTTTTCGCGCGCTCCCGGCACAACGGTCCGGCTACCCGGCCGCGCGAGGGATCGCAGCGATACCCCGCAGGGGCGGGGCGCCCGGCAGGGCGATCGGCAGTGAGCCCGTCCGCCGGGCGCCGGGGGTAAGGGCGCACCCCGGGGGACGGAGGCGAGAGCCAGGGGGAGCGGGCGTGCCGAGGGGCACGGGCGGGAGCTCCGCGGGAAGAGCGTGCCCTGGCGCTGAAAAGCGGGGGCTCCGCGGGACGGGGCACCCCGGGGAGTCAGGGCAACGGCCGGCCGGCACGGGATGCCCCAGGGGGGCGCGGCGTGAGCGGGCCGTAGCGAGGCACCCCTGTGGGTTGGCGCGAGAGCCGGGCGCTGCGGGCACGCCGAAGCGAGTCGGGGCGAGAGCCGGGCGGGACGGGGCACCCCGAGGGGACACAGCAAGAGGCCGGGCGTGGCGGGGCGCTCCGCCGGAAGGGCCGACCCGAGGAGTACAAGCGGAGAGCCCGGTCCCGCGCCGGGATCCGGATGTGGAGGCCGGCCGGCGGGCGCGCCGGCGGCTGCGGCCGTGACGGCGGGGCGAACGGGGACGGAGGTGCCGGGCCGTGACGGCGGGAGCAAACGGGGACGGCGCCGCCGGGCT
>PWGF01000206.1 GCA_003554375.1 Spirochaetaceae bacterium | reverse complement strand
TCCACGGCTAACCATCGAGCGCGTCGGCCGGTTCCACGTTCTCCTCCGCGGGGAAGTTGGGCGGGCTCGTTACGTGGAAGTAAGCGGGCTGGACCGGCTCAGCGACGCGCTCGACGGCAGGGTCACCGATTACGCGAGCGAGCGCCGCGTTACCGTCGTGCCGGAAGGGGAGGCGGACCGACGAGAGCACGATCTCTTTCTGGCGCGCCGGGACGGTGCCATGGAAGAAGACCCGTACCTCCGTCCCGGCGACGTAATCGAAGTCCCGCGCGCCGATCGCCGGGTTCGAATCAGCGGCCAGGTTCACCGCTCAGGGGAGTATCAGCTCCTTGCCGGAGAGACGCTCGAGGAGCTCATCGAACGCTACGGTGACGGCATGACGCGCCGTGGCGACCGCGGCCGGATCGAGATCGAGCGGGTGCCCGAGGATCCCGACCGCTCGAGCGAGCGCTTCACCGTGGATCTGCGCGAGGTGGAGCCGAGCGAAGTCACGCTCGAGGACGAGGACGCAGTATCGATCCGCACCCGCGAGGAATACCGGCCCCGCTTCATGGTGGAAGGAGCCGTCCGAACTCAGGAGCAGCTCGAAGCCGTCGGGACCGATGAAGGTGCGCAGACGCAGACGAACCCCTTCAGCCTCGCCGGCACCCAGACTCCCGGCCGCGTCCGGACACGGGTAAGCGAGGGCGAGCGGCTCTCCGAGGCCCTCCGCCGCGTCGACGGCAACATCCTCCCCGCAGCCGAGCGCAACAGCGCGCTCCTAATCCGCGCCGACGGAAGCGAGCACGGCCCTGTCGATATCGACCGCCTCTTGAGCGAGCGGGACCCGGATGACGACGTCGTGCTCGAGCCGGACGACCGGCTCTATATCCCGTTCCGCCAGCAGTTCGTTACCGTAACCGGTGGCGTCCGGTCTCCCGGGCGGTTCCCCTACATGCCGGGCCGCTCGTACGAATACTATCTGAATCTGGCAGGTGGACGCGATCCGGACCGGGCGCTCACCCGGACCCCGGTCATAACCGACCAGCACAACGAGCGTAGATCCCCCGATGACCTCATCGAGACCGAGGACCGGATTCACTTACGGGAAAACCATCCGTTCCGCTGGTTGGGGCAGACGCTCACCATCGTCTCGACCGCGCTCACAATCGGAACCACCATCTACCAGTTAACCAGCGGCGAGTAGACTCCCAATCCGCGCTTCACGGATAGCGAGTTCCGTAGGCCGATCGGCCCGAACCGTCAGCCGGCAGTTAACCGCGCGCATCTCCAGTAGGCCGGCGCTCGCGCTCGCTACTGCGTACACCGTGCTGGTAGGCTCTGCTCGGGAACTCTGGCGCCTGCCCGTTATGCGCGTGCTTCCGAACGCCCCGGCCGTCGTCTCTTTCCCCTGTTGCGGCATCCGCGGCCGGAGCCGGAACACCTGCCTCCCGGACCTCATACTTCTCAGCGTCCCGCCGCCGCGCAACGCGATAGAGCCGCACTTGGAACGCCGCTGCCCCACTGAGCACCACTGCGGCAAGCACCGTTCCCCCAAGCTGCGTGGGCAACGCCACCACCGCCGTTGCGGTGAGCCCAAACAGCAGCGCCGCACCGTAGAGGAGCAGAACAGTCGTACGCTTTCGAAAGCCCACGTCCAGGAGCCGGTGATGGATATGCTCGCGGTCCGGATGCCACACTGCCACCCCACGGCTCAACCGCCGCACGATCGCCGTGCCCGTGTCCAGAATCGGGACGAACAGCAACGTAACCGCCGCCACGAACCCGAAGCTCCCGAGTCCGGAACTCCCGAACACCCGGGCTGCAAGCGGAAGCACCGCCAGCACGAAGCCGATCGTGAGGCTCCCCGAGTCTCCCATGAAGATGCGCGCCGGATGCCGGTTGAAGACCAGAAAGGCAACAAGTGCCCCCGCAAGCGAACTCGCTAGGATGGTTACCTCGAACGCCGCCGCGAGCAGTCCGATGAGCCCGGCGAAAGCGGCGGCAATGAAGCCGATCCCGCCTGCCAGCCCGTCGATCCCGTCGATGAAGTTGACGCCATTGGAAATCCCCACAATCCAGAGAATTGTCAGCGGAGCGGCGAATGAGCCCAGCTCCAGCTGGTACGCTATGCCCGGCAGCGATAGCGTCTCGAAGCGAAACGGCCCTGCCCCGACTACGAGCATTGCCGCACCAAGCTGGACCAGAAACTTCCACCGCGCGCGAAGATCGAAGAAGTCGTCGAAGATGCCGACACAAGCCACAAGCGCAAACGCCCCCACCAACGGCACCATCCCGGCCATGGTAGCTTCCGAGTACCACAGCACCGCCACGCAGGCGATGAAAGTCGCAGCGAAGATCCCTACCCCGCCCGTGTGCGGCACCGGTTCGTCGTGGATCTTCCGCTCGTCCTCAGGGTCGTCGTACCAGCGGAACTTGTGCGCCAACTTGATAATAGCGGGTGTAACTACAACGTTGATGAGAAAGGCCATAACAGCAGCCAACAGTGCCGGACCGACCATGCTATCCTATCCCCCTATTTTTACCGGTCTAGAGGAGCTCAGCTTTCGGCAACGCGCCCTTTGGCCCTCCGGTGGACTCCTGACAGCGCACGCCACCCGCAGTTTGAAATTCGCGTGGACCGTTTATCCGAGGATACCACACCTATTCGAGCCCTTCAATGCGCCCAGGAAAACGTATCCGGCCCGGAAGCCCGTGGTAACACTGAACTGATACTTCATCCCGAGCATCGCATGTTGTATCCGACTTCGATACGAAATCTGTCACGCTCCCTTTTGTTGCAAGCGTTTCCAGTCCACGACGTCCGGCTGCAACTCGTCTTCTTGGGACTCAAGTACGGCCCGACGAACATCGAGAACGTCATAACGCAGCTTGTGGAGTCGATCGACGGCATCACCGATCCATACCTTGGCGAAGACGTGGCGTGGTAGGTATTTGTCACTTCATCACTTTGTCACTGGTGGTCTGGAATTACGCGATGCTATGATGGAGTATGCAAAGGAGCGCGGAATGCGCACGGCGGAGGAGGCAATCATGACGGCAGCGGACAAACTGGTTGAAGAAGGGCAATTGAAGGCCAAGCGGAACATGCTCACCCGGCTCCTGGACCGCCGCTTCGGCCTCACCTCGGCGGAGCGAGACCTCATCGCCGGCCAGAGCGACGTCGCTCGGCTGGACGCGGCGATTTCCGCCGTTGCAGACGGAGACGAGGCGAGCAAAGTTGAGGTGTTAGGATACCTCAGCGCTT
>PWGF01000335.1 GCA_003554375.1 Spirochaetaceae bacterium | reverse complement strand
TCCGCGGACGTTGCGGGGTAGAGCCGCAAGCCGACCGTCGCCGGAGGCCCGATTGTCGACTGGCCGGGATCGCAATCGAGGTAGGCGAGCTGTCCCAGAAGGCGGGATTCTTGAGCGAGGGCGGAACAGAGCGTCGACTTGCCCGAGTCGATCGGGCCGAAGACATACACCGTCGCCCTCGACGGCAGCTCTTGGAGCGGTTCCGGCACGGCACCGCCGGCGTTCGCTTGCACCGGTCACCCCCGCCCGGAGCCGGCCGGATGGCCGTCCGCGTGTGTCCGAACGAAGGAACGGAACTCCTCGGCCGGCAGCGGGGCGGCGAAGAGAAAGCCCTGGTAGGTTCGGCATCCGTACTGCTCCAGGAGCCTGCGCACTTCCTCCGTCTCGACGCCTTCGGCAATGACGTCCATACCAAGCGTTCGAGACATCCCGATAATCGCTCGGACAATGGCGGAGTCGTTTGGATCGGTTGGGGCGTCGCGGACAAACTGTTGGTCGATCTTGAGACCGTCGAGCGGCAAGCTTCGCAGATACGCCAGCGACGAATATCCGGTACCGAAGTCGTCGAGCCAGAAGTTGATTCCGCGTTCGCGGAGGGCATTCATCTTGGTACTCGTGTCTTCCATGTCGGCGAAGAGAACGCTCTCGGTAGGCTCGAACTGGATGCGGCATGGATCAACTCCGCTCTCCTCAATGACTCCCAATACGTCGTCTACGAACGAGGGATGGTGGAACTCGTAGGCGCTGACATTCACCGATACCGCGAGGTTCGCCGTTACTCGGTGATCGTTCCACTCGGCAAGCTCGGTGCACACGCCGGCCAAGACGTGACGGCCAAGCGTCCGAATCAACCCGCTCTGCTCGGCTGTCGGAACAAAACGGGCGGGCGGGACCATGCCGAGCTCCGGATGGTGCCAACGAGCGAGCGCCTCCGCTCCGACAATGCGCCCTTCGGAGTCGACCAACGGTTGGAAGTGCGGAACGATTTCCCCCTTTGAGAGGGCGGAGCGCAACGCGTTTTCAAGTCTGAGTCGAGACACGGCGGCTTCACGCATGGAGGGCTCGAAGATCCGGACCGTCGCACGCCCTTCCTCCTTAGCCTGCGCCATGGCGAGATCCGCGCGCTGGATGATTTCATCCGGGGATTCGAAGTGATAGCCGAAGAGCGTTACTCCGATGCTTGCCGTACAGTGATGGGTCTGTTCGTCGAGCTGATACGGTGCCGACAAGTCCGTGAGGAGCTTCTCGCCGATCGCCTTGCTGCGGGAAACGGCTTGGGCTGTGTCGCCGCCCAAGGTGGTCACGGCAACTACGAACTCGTCGGCGCCGAACCGGGCGACAGTGTCGCTCTCCCGTACCGACGCGTGGAGTCGCGCCGCGATCTGCTGAAGCAAGCGATCCCCGATGTCGTGGCCGAGTGTGTCGTTTATGGTCTTGAAGTTGTCCAGATCCATGAAGAACAGTGCTCCGAGCGATCCGTCTCGGATCCCGGCGGAGACCGCTTGCTCGAGTATCTCTGCAAGGAGTTGCCGGTTGGGAAGGCGAGTCAGTGGGTCATAGCTTGCGAGGAACTGGACGTGCGCTTCGGCTTTGCTGCGACGAATTGTTGCGGCGATGGTATCTGCCAGTCCCTGGAGCATGCGGATCTCTTCAGAACTCCATGAGCGTTCCTCCCGCACCGAGTCAAAGCCGATGAACCCGTATAGACGATCGTCGACAAGTATTGGGACAAGAACCAGCGATTGGATACCGGAGCCATGGTACAGAGTGTTGCGTACCCAGCCCTTGGGGAGATCACTGACTTGCGGGATATGGAACGGCTCCCCCTGGGCCATGCGGCCGACGAATCCGGGTGCCACATCGGCGGATACATCACGATAGCGAGCTCTATCGGAAGGAATGCCGGGAGCGCACCACTCGTGGGTGTTGTCCATTAACGTGAGGTCTTCGTTGACTTGGAAAACATAGGCGCGGTCGGCGCCACAGTAGCTACCTACTCGGCCGAGCGCTTCGTGAATCAGGTCGTCTACCTCATCGGCCCGCGAGGAGATGAAGCGCTGCGATACCTCCACCAGCACGTGCTGAAGGCCGGAAACGTACTCGAGAGCCCGTTCGGTTTCCTTCATTGCAGTTATTTCCATCATCACCCCGACGAGCTTTGCGAGGACGCCACGCCGTATGACCGGCGTTGCAGTGTCACGGACCCACTTAACTGCGCCGCTGTGTGCGAGGATGCGATAGTCACATGTCTGAGCTTGGCGCTCCGAGATCGCTTGGGCTCGATACTGTGCCGCGGTCTCTCGATCGCTCGGGTGGACACAGCCCAGCCAGAAGTCCGGCTCGTCAATGAAACGCCGCGCCGGATACCCGAAAAGAGCGTCTGCCTTATTGCTAACGAAAGTGAGGCGTCCCGTTTCCGAGTCCGCTTCCCAGAAAACCGCCGAAATGAACTCTACCAGCGTTCGGTACTGTTCGCGTTCGCGCCGCCGGTTCTGTTCCGCCTCCTTGCGGGAACTGATGTCCTCCACTAGAACGTAGTAGCGGCAGGGAGTACCATCGTCGCCCCGATCGCACTGGACCGAGAGCTGAACGGGCAGAGCCTCACGGTCGGCGCGAAGAAGCCGAGTCTCGATCCGGTAGCCGTCGACTTTTGCGTCGACAATTTGAGACAGCTGTACGTGCTCTACCGTTTGGTCGTCGGGGTGAACCAGATCGGTCCGGCGAGAGCCAAGCAGGTCCTCCGGCGTTACTCCCAGCATTTCGCACAGCTGATCGTTCACGTGAATCCACCGGTGCTCTCTATCCGTGATTCCCATCCCACAGATGCCGGCGGCGAAAAGGCGGTAGTAGCACGACGCTTCCGATGCTGTATGACCACGATCAGAGCGCACGCGGCGTCTTGATGGTTCATCCATTGGTGCTCACTCGCATTGCGCTGCGCATGCGGCATCAACCCACAGCGCGCTGGTCGCAGGACTTCGGCCCCTGCTTTTGCGTCCGTTGCGATGACCGGCCGGCTGTCCGCCCCCGTCTGCTTACTTGCGTAGTTTCGCCCAAGAGACGTAGCGCTCAGGCTTACCTTGAAGCAAGATTGTAGGCCAATATGGGCGCAGCGTAAAGTGAGTTGAGGACGCGACTTCGCGAGAGTTACGGCAGGAGGAGAGATGCTTATCCCGATTCGGGTTGAGTGCTATGCCGGCTTCCGAGCAAATCAGGAGCCGCGCGCGGTGGATTTCGGCGAAGGACCGAAGGAAGTCGTCGAGATTGTCGACCGATGGTATGAGGCCGGCCGGTTACCGGAGGCCCCGGCTGCGGACTACTTCAAGTTGTGGCTTGCAGACGCACGAACGGTCCTAGTTAAGCGGGATTGGGTACTGGGAGCGTGGTTTCTGGTCCGGGAGTGGCCCGCCTCGGAGCGGCGTTCCGACACGCCCGAGGGCAGGGGATAGCGAGAGAAATCATCCGGCGCCCCCGCCCTCGCAGGGCCACAGACGCCGCCCATAGTCTTTGGAGGCTTTGTGTGGCGCGTTGGTGCGGACTCGGATGTCGCAGGTTGACCGTGGCTTACGTGACTGCGGCCTGCGTGAGCGCGGTCTAGGTGACCGCTGCCGCGTACGCTAGGCCCGAAATAGTCGACATGGTCACGACGAGAGCCATATATACCGCAGTCTTACGCAGGCCGAGCTCACTGTAGATGACCATGAGCGACGGCAACGACATCGACGGTCCTCCCAGAAGGAGCGCAAGAGCTGGGCCTTCGGCCATCCCGGCCCCGATGAGCCCTTGGAGAATAGGAACCTCGGTGAGGGTCGCGAAATACATGAACGCCCCGGCAATCGCGGCAAACGCGGTGCTGGGGACCGAGTTGGCGCCTACGAGCTGAGCGATCCAGCCTTCCGGAATCAGCGCTTGCTCTCCGGGACGGCCCAGCAGAAATCCCGCAACGAAGATACCCACGAGAAGGAGCGGAAGGATCTGGACGGCGAAATCGCGTGTCGCCACGAGCCACGAGCGGATCTCCGTTCGGGTGAGCCAACGAACCAGGCTGTATGCGAGGATGACCGCGAAAAGCCCGACGAGCGCGTGGCGGCCCGCGTACAACAAGTCCCAAAGCGGAATCTGCCCGTCCGACGGAGCCCAGTTCAAGAAGAGGAGAATGCCCAACAGGCTCAACATGAACAGACCGGCCTTCCACACAGGTCGCCGGTGTGCTCCCTGGGGATCCGCGCCGGCCGCGCTGGAAAACATGGCGGCGTTCGTCCGGCGCTCCGCGTCTTCGCGCCGGTAGATCAGATGCATCACGACCCCGATGACGACCGCGAACACGACTGCGCCGACGGCGCGAGCGATGCCGAGCTCGACGCCGAGAACGCGAGCAGTGAGAATTATCGCGAGGACGTTCACCGCCGGGCCGGAGTATAGGAATGCGACTGCCGGGCCGATGCCGGCGCCTTTCTTGTAGATCCCCTTGAAAAGCGGAAGGACGGTGCACGAGCAGACCGACAGGACGCATCCGGAAACCGAAGCCACGCCGTAAGCTGTGCCGGGGTTGGCTTCCGGTCCAAGATACTTGATGACGGCCTGTTGGTTGAGAAACGCAGAGATGGCTCCGGCGATGAAGAACGCCGGAACCAGGCTGTAGAGCACGTGCTCGCGCGCGTAGTAGCTGAGGAGCCCAAACGCTTCCAACACCCCTGCCGTTACGCGCTCGGCGCCGAACGGAGTGAGATAGACGACAAGAAACGCTGCGGCCATCGCTACGAGCTTGCGATTGGCCGGCTCGGCCCAAAACCGGCGGGGGAGCGCCCGGAGCGCTCCGGTCCGGCCCGGCCCGGCTGCGTGCTGCTTCTCCATAGAGTCCCTTCTCCTGAGCTCCGGCGATTCGGTCGAGCGAGCTCCTGCAAACCGAGCGGCAACGCGCAGATGTCTCGAGCAAACCGGAGTGGTCACTGCTCCGCAATCGCCGGTCCGCCTGACAAGCGAACTATGACGCGGGAAGCGTCACGCGGAGACTACGACGAGCGTACTACCGCGAGCGATCGATCAGGCTAGCTCTTGAGAATGCTGGCGATTTCCTCAGCACTCAGGACTTTGCCACTGCTTTTCACCTCGCCGTCTACCGCCAGGCCCGGTGTCATGAGGAGTCCCATCTCGGCGAAGCGGTCCGAGTCCGTGATCTTCTCGACATCGGCGTTCAATCCGAGTTGATCGAGGGCCGCGCGTGCGTTCTCTTCCAGCCGGTTGCAGTTCGGACAACCCGGCCCCAGTATTTGAATCGTCATGCCTCACCTCCTAGAGAGTCCGGCGCGCTGAGTATCCGGAGCTCACATGCCTCGAGTTCTCGTCCGTGAAGGAATATATCTGTATATGCGCTTCTCTGCAAGTATCGTCGACTAATCCGCATGGGGCACTCGAGAACGGATCGCTCGGACGGCGCCGCGCGGCCAACACTCCGCACCGTGGACGGCTCCGAAAGCGGTCCCGGCCTCAGTTGACCCGTTTTGGTGTCCCGCCGATACCAACCGACATGTCCGATTGCGCCGAGGCGACTGGCCGTATACAGTTCCAACCGAGCCGAAGGTGCCTGAGCGGAAAGTGCTTACGCCGCAAGTGCGTGCATCCGAATGCCGGAAAACAGGCAACAGAGAAACGGAGACGTGACGATCGGGGCCCGGGACGGAAGCGCCCGGGCAGCTCTCTCCGGAAGGAAAATCATCCCGGAAGGAGGATTATCTATGGGTGACCGAAGCAACTCACACCAAGAGCCGGTAGCCGGCAGGCTGCTGCCGACGCAGCCGGCGGAGCGCGTCCTTGAGATCGACGTGATTCGCGGTGTCGCGATACTCGGCATACTCGTCGTGAACATGATGTATTTCGCCTGGCCGTTCTACCATGAGCTCATACCGGGAGCCGCGTGGACTTCGCCGGCGGATCGAGTTGCCGAGGTGCTCATCTGGTTCTTTGCCGAGAGCAAGTTCATCACGATGTTTTCGCTAATGTTCGGCTTAGGATTGGCCATGCTCATGGGACGGGCGGAGGCAAAAGGGCAAGAAGTGCGGCCGCTGTTTGTGCGGCGCATGCTTGTCCTTCTGCTTATTGGGGCCGTCCACACCGTGCTCTTCTGGGTCCATGACATTTTGGTGTACTTCGCGCTCGTAGGATTCCTCCTGCTTCTCTTTCGCCGCAAGGAGCCGGCGAGCCTGAAACGGTGGGCGGCCGTGGTCTTCCTCGTTCCCGTAGTAGTGACCGGTGCCTTCGTCGGTCTGGGGGCATTGGCGGCTACTCTTCCTGAGGGAGCGGCGGAGATGGAGGCTGCCATGCAGGAGAACGTTGCGATGTTCGAGCGCATGTACGAGCAAGCGTTGGCGGTCTATAGCACCGGGTCATTCGGTGAGGTCACGGTGCAGCGAATCGTGGACTTTGGTATGGAGTTCGTCGGCGGCTTCATCGGCGGCTCCCTCTTTGTAATTCTGGGAATGTTCCTTTTGGGATTGGCCGCCGGGAAGGCGCGGTGGTTGCAGGATCCGGAGGCTCATGTGGCCGCATGGAGACGCGTCCTCCGGACGGCCGGCCCGATCGGCTTGATCGGGAGCGCGGTTTTGGTGGTTGGACGCCTCGGTGCGGACCCTGGTATGCTTTCCTGGCGCGATCTGGCGACGTCCGCGGGGACTTTTATTGGCGCGCCGGCAATGTGCCTTGCCTACGTATCGGCAATCGTGCTCTTGAGTCGCAAGGCCCGATGGCGGAAGCTGTTTCGCCCCTTGGCTGCGGTAGGGCGTACGGCGCTCAGCAACTACCTGCTGCAGTCGGTGATATGTACGACACTATTCTACGGCTACGGGTTCGGCCTGTTTGGGCAAGTGGGGCCTGCCGCGGGGCTTGCTCTTACCGTGGGCATCTACGCGCTGCAGGTCGTGCTGAGCAATCTCTACGTGCAACGGTTCCGTTATGGGCCGGCGGAGCTTCTGTGGCGTAAGCTCACATATCGGGCAGTGTAGCAGCGGAGAAGCAGCTCGCGGAGGGAGTCGGTTCCCGGACGGAGACTGATAGATTCATATGAACGATAAAGCGCGTGTTTCAATTCCAGTTCCGACTGCCGCCACAATGGTCGCCTCATACGCCCGGCGTAGGCTTCTGGAGCAGGTGCGCTCGGTCGCGTTTGTCATCATCTATCTTGTCGTCTTCCAGACCGTGATACTCGGGGTGCCGCCGGCCAACGCCACGAGCATCGCCGGCGGTATCGGGATGGTGGTGTTCGGGCTCGCGTTCTTCCTGGAGGGGTTGCTTCTGGGCATCATGCCGCTCGGGGAGCGGGTCGGTGTGCAGCTTCCGGGACGGGGCGGGATTCTGGTTATCGTGCTCTGCGGGGTTTTGGTGGGAGCCGGGGCAACCTTCGCGGAGCCGGCCATCGCCGCGCTCCGAATCGCCGGTGAGAACGTAAAAGCGTGGGAAGCGCCCCTCCTCTACATGCTCCTGGAGCGGTCTCCTGAATCTCTGATCTCCGCCATAGGGATGGGGGTCGGCGGCGCGGTCGCCTTGGGAATGGTACGCTTCTACTACGGCTTGTCGATCAAGCCGTTCGTGCTGACGATCGTGCCGGTCCTGCTGATTCTTTCGGTGGCGTGGGCTATGGACTCCGGGTTGGCCGCCATAGTGGGTTTGGCGTGGGACTCGGGTGCCGTGACCACCGGCCCGGTGACGGTTCCGCTTGTCCTTGCGCTCGGAATCGGAGTCTCGCGCGCTGCCGGCAAGAGCGAGGGCCCGAGCGGGGGGTTCGGTGTGATCATGCTTGCATCGGCCCTCCCCATCTTGGCGGTCCTGGTGTTGGGGGCCATAGTCCGGCCCGCGGCGCCGGAGCCGACGACGGAGGAGCGCTTCTTCTCTTCCGAGCACCGGGAGGAGGCGCTCCTCCTGTTCGACAGCGAAAAGGATCTCCTCCGTCACGCGTTTCGCCGGGGAAGCGAGGCGGGCCGCCGGGCTTACTTCGACGATGAGGCGGCGTACCTGGAGGCAGTGGAGTCCCTCGGCGAGGACCCGGGCGCACGCCGCGCCTTGTTGGGCGAGATGCCGTTGTCGCGATGGGTGGCGCAGCGTGCTTCCGACGGAGAGCGCGAACGCATGCCCCGTGTACTCCGCGCGGAGGAGCCGGACGAGACCCTTGCCGCACCGCCGGCGCCGGTTCCTCGCGTCCTGGCTGAAGAGTCCGCACTTGCGGTGCAAGCGATCGTGCCGTTGACTGCGCTCCTTGCGCTCGTGCTCGTGTTCTACCTCAGAGATCGACCGCGCTACGTAGACGAGGTCGTGCTCGGGATTGCCCTCGCGTTGGTTGGGATGACGCTTCTGACCGCGGGGCTGCGGCTGGGGCTCGAGCCGTTGGGCGACGAGGTAGGACGTCAGCTGCCCCGGGTATTCCGGGGGACCGAGGAGGACGCCGAGCGGATCGTGATCGAGGATTTCGACGAGGAGCTCGTTTTCGAGAGTATTGGCGCGGACGGTGAGCGTCGTCGCCATTTCTACCTCCGCCACGAAGGGCAGGTGGAGCCAGTGCGGTTCGATCCGGAACGGTTCCGGGAGCACGAACGAGTCTACGAGCACGTCGTGCGGCGGCCCGCGCTCTTCGGACCCGATCTCACGGCGCTTGGCGTTGTCCTTGTGTTCGTGTTCGCATTCGGTTTGGGGTACGGGTCTACGCTTGCGGAGCCGGCGCTCAATGCGCACGGCCGGACCGTGGAGGAAGTGACCGTTGGGACCATCAAGCGGAAATCGGTAGTGCGCGCCGTCTCGATCGGCGTGGGGATCGGAATCGTCGTGGGGGTAGCGCGCATTCTGTACGATATATCTACGGTGTGGCTCCTCATTCCGCCGTACGTTGCGTTGATTCCCGTGACGCTCCTGAGCGATGAGGATTTCGCCGGGATTGCCTGGGACTCCGGCGGCGTTACGACCGGACCGGTGACCGTACCGCTCGTGCTGGCAATGGGCTTGGGTATCGGCGGGGAGGTTGACGTGGTACACGGGTTCGGCGTGCTTGCCATGGCGTCGGTCTATCCGATTCTCTCGGTGTCGATCTTCGGGCTGATCGTTCGGGCGCGACAGCGGCGGACGATGCGTGAGGCCGAACGGGAGGATGACGATGGCTGAGCATCTTCGGGAACGCCGGGCAGTCTCGCGTATCACGTGCATGGTGAACCGGCGGTTGAGTCCTCGGATCACGCAACGTCTGGGGCAGCTGGGCGTTCACACCGTGTTCATTGAAACCGGGCGGAGCGTCCGCGAGGTGCATACTCGGCGCCGCTTCCGGCTTCCCGGGCGAGTGGTTCGCATCGAGGACTCGCCGGTGGAGGTATTTCGGTTCACCGTTCCGCGTGAGGCCGCCGAGCGGGTGATGCACGCGCTGATTGTGGCGGCGGAACTCGATGCTCCGGGCCACGGGACGATCTATGCGCAGGATTTGATGGAGTTTAGCCGCGCGGCGCCGCCTGCCCTCGCTGCCCAAAACGGGCCATCCTCGGTGGAAGGTGGCTCCGAAGAAGCAGCAAGCGGAGGAGTAAGCGAGAAGGCGCCGGTATCGGATTCGGAGCCGGCCGGCGGCGGGGAACGGCCGCGGCTGAGGAGCCGGGTATCCCAGGTCCGGCGGACGCGGGCGCGAACCCCAACCCTCCTCCGGGACCTAACGGCCCTCACCTGTATTCTGTCAATGCCCGAAAGCGGCGAGCAGATCTCGAAAATCGCGCTGGAGTTGGGGACGTGCGTGCCGATCGTTACGTTGGGTATTGGGACGGGAATCCGGGATCGACTCGGGCTGTTGCGGATTACCGTGCCGCAGGATAAGGAGGTGGTTCACCTGCTTGTCCCGAGCTACGACGCAGTCGGCATCACGCGGCTTCTTATCGAGGAGGGGCGGCTCAATCGGCCGGGGCGTGGCTTCCTCTACCATACGCCGGTTCGCGCAGCGTTGATCGACACGCGGCTCCGGGTGGGCCGACACGGGCATGCCGCGAGCATGGAGCAGATCATTGCTGCCGTGGACGAGCTCAAAGCCGGTACTGCATGGCGGAAACGTTTCCCGGGCCTCGAGCTGGAAGACGCGGATGCGACCCATCAGCTCCGCCGGGAGAACCGGGAGATTACGGTGATCTGCTCTGAAGGCGGCGCCGAGCGGTTGGTCTCGGCTGCGATGGAGGCTGGTGCGGGTGGCGCCACTACGGCTCGGGTTAGGCGGGTGAAAGCCACCGACGCCGAGGGTGGAATCGCCGCCCGGGAGCGGAGTACTATCGCCGTGGCGGCGGATGTCTGCGAGCGCGTGGTGGGGGCGCTTCTGGATGTGGAACGTGGCGGCGCCCCGTGTGCCGACCGGGTTCAGGTGCTGGAAGCTCCGGCCGCGTTCAGCCACCGGAGTTGACTCAACCCGGAGCCCGGCGACGGAACGGCCGGGCCGGCCGTGGATGGAAGCGCGACGGCAGAGCAGCAAGGGAGGACGGGGTGATGCGGCTCAGGAGCTTAGACTATGCCGCCGCCGCGGTGGCGTTGGCGGTGATCGGGTTCTTCGTGGTCTACGCCCACTCCGCAACCGGCGAATCCGGCTCGGTGAGGATTCAGAGCGAGAGCTCTGAGCATCTCTATGCGGTCGAGATCACCGATCGAATTGCGGTACCGGGTCCCTTGGGAGATACGATCGTTGAGATTCAGGACGGTCAGGTGCGCGTCCTGGACTCTCCGTGTCGAGACAAGGTCTGCATGCACGTCGGATGGGTTTCCCGAGCGGGAAGCTGGATTGCCTGTCTGCCGAACCGGGTCTTCGTACGCCTTGACGGGGGACCTCCGGGCGACGTCGACGCGCAGACGTTTTGATCCCGTATTCTGAAGAACAGCGCGCATGTTTTCCGTTGCGATCGGCAGCGACGACCCCAGTTTGGCTTATTTATGTGATCTATGAGGAGTAATATGTGTTGACGTTCGTGTTGTCGTAATGCTAATTTCCCTGTGCACAAATTGAGAATCAGGAGGTTTCTATGCGGTACGCTGGACTAATCGCGGCACTCATAGTGCTTGTGGCAATGGCATTTGTTGTAACCGGTTGTGAAGAGGCGGAAGAGGCTGAGATCACCGACGGTACGTATGAAGTAGAGTCGGACTACGATGAGCGTGGGTGGAAAGCACGGCTCGAGGTTCGTTTCGAGGATGGAGCTCCGGTCGAGGTCGACTACGATGAGATCAATGAGGACGGAGAGCGCAAGAGCGAGGATGAAGCGTACAACGAGCGCTGGAGAGGCGCGGACGACATCGACGCCGTCGAGGCGTTCGCCGAGCTCGAGTCGCGGTTGATCGAAGCCGGTGAGCCGGCAGGTGTGGATACCGTGACCGGAGCCACCGGCAGCACCGAGCGGTTTGTGGAGCTGGCAGAGCGGGCGTTCGACGAGGCTCGCGCGGCCGAGTGAGCCTGGTGTGAGTCAGTCTCAGGCGGCTTTGCGGACCCACCTAGGGGTGATTTCGGTTTCACGATATCTGCGGCTTCGACGGCGTTCGGCTCCCATGGGGTGCGCCGACGCAGAGCCGTTCTTGCCGCCTCACCTTGAGTTAGTTATCGGAAGGCGAGCTTCGTTCGAGCTGTTGGCTCGGGGAGCTCGCCTTTTTCGTCTTCCCCGGCTTGGTAGCCAACGGACTCGGACCGGAATGGGCAAAGCCCGGCCTACACCCTCCTCCCTCGATCTCAACGCCTGTCTAAAGCAGCCTGAAACCCGCTGAAATCTCGTCAGAGAGTTGGCTGCATGGGGATTTGGCTGCGCAGGAGGCACGGGCGGCGATTGCCCCGGGCCAGGAGCTAAGCTTGCGCGGTAGTACTGTGTTGAGTATGCACTGCGCTCGACAGACGCCCCCCGGCACAGTTACCCACGAGTATACCCGATCCGGAAGTACACCTAGGCTCCGTGCATCATCGGTGAGCCGAATGGTAACCGGTGGACCGAGCGAAGCGTTGGACGTATGAAGTAAATTGCAGTTGAATTACACGAAAGGGCACATGTGTCGGCGCACCCTGCCCGCCGCCCTTCCGCGCGCCCTTGATGCCTTGCTTCAGGCACGTTTTCGGAACGGAGGTCCGGGCAAGGTGCCCCCGGATCTACATCACGTCTTTGAGAGCCAGTCCTTGCTTGCGGAGGTACGTAAGCAGACCAACTCGAGTCACACTACGCAGGGCCCGGGTGGAAAGCCGGACGGTAACGGTGCGATCCAGCTCCGGTATGTAGATCCGTTTCTTGTGGATGTTGGGCTTCTGCCACTTCTTGGTTTTGTTGTTCGCATGGGACACGTTGTTGCCTGAAAGAGGCCGCTTCCCACTGATTTTGCATCGACGTGCCACGAGCTCGCTCCTTTTCCTATACTTTTCCCGATTCCCGGTAGAGGACGTGCCTGCGCACGACCGGGTCGTACTTCTTGAACTCAAGCTTATTCGGGAGATTCCGCTTGTTCTTGGTGGTGTAGTAGCAGTGCGGACTCTCCGTGCTCTTGAGCCGTACCCGTGTGAGATAGCCTTTCTTCTGCTTAGCCATATCTGTAGCTCCTCATCGTTAGATTCTGCTCAGCCCGGAGCGGCGCTTTCAGGCCGGGCGCGGCGGTGTACGGGCAAAGAAGTGCCCGTATCCGCCCGCGGAGTCCCGGCCGCCCACTGTCTGTCAGGACTCAGGCCCGGTTGGGGGGCCGCCGCCCGGGGACTAACGCGCCGTACCTTTTTGACCCGTGTCCAGTAGCCGCAGGCGCCGAAACCTCTGCCGCCGCGCACGGGACTGTGCCGCCGCGCACGGGACTGATACTCCGGCTCACGTCGCCGAACGGATGGCGCACACGGTCGCAACCGCTCCCTACTGGAGATCCCGCGGCCGGCGCGCACGATTGCCGGTCTTCTCACAGACGGCGTAGTGACGCATCCGCCCGTTTTGGAAGACCGCCTTCATGGATATTTTGCCGCCCCAGCGGCTTACGAGCTCTTGGGCGCCTTCACGACGCACATTCTTAGAAACTTGCCCAGCCATAAGCGACCGACCTCCTACGGTTAGCACATGTCTGTAGGACTCAGAGCCGGATAGTAGCCGCTTCACCCACTTCCGGTCAAGGCCTATGGTGGATTGCATGAGAGCGGCCGTATCCGTATACTCAGGGGCGGTCGAATAAATATGCAGTAACTTGGAGTACTTTTGCATGATTATCCCTGTTGATCGCATCACCCTTTCGGACGACACGGTAGCGGCTCTGCGGGATGCGGAGCTTCATGCTCCGGAGTCGCGGCTGGAATTGGTCGAATGGGCCCTGGACGGGAAGGACTACCGGGAGGTGGCGTACGAGTTGCCGGACGGTTCGGAGGTCGTGGAAGCAACGTGCGCGCGGTGCAAGAACGGAGTCTCGGTGAACTACCCCGATCCGTACATGCGAAGGCGGGATCCGGAGGCCATGGTTATCGCCGATCGAATGCCGACAGACAAACCACGGTACCAGGATCGATTCGGCGAATCGTTTACTCGGGTGCGAAACGATACGCTGACGTGGTTGTCGGAGCAGGATCAGCTGATCGTGTTGCCGTTTCGCGCAGGCGATAACGAGCGAGGTGAAGCTACTTTCCTGATCGTTCCGGCAAATGCCGGCTTTTTCGTTCTGGCTTTGGCTGATCTTCAGGGTTTCATCCCGGCCTCGGAGTTGACCGATGCGTTCGTTCCGGAAGCGATTGTCTACGTCGCGCCTCCGTTTCGCCATACGGCGTTCGGCGGACGCCAGGTCGTGGTCCATCGGCGTGGGCCGGGGCTGCATGAGATGTTCGCTTACAATCTCTACCCGGGGCCCAGCGCCAAGAAGGGTGTCTACGGCATGCTCCTGGCCAAAGGTGAACGCGAAGGATGGACGACGCTCCATAGCAGCGCCGTCCGTCTCGTAACCCCGTACGACAACGAGTTCGTAATCATGCACGAGGGCGCGAGCGGCGGCGGAAAGAGTGAGATGACGCAAGAGCTCCACAGGGAGCCGGACGGGCGAATTTTCCTTTCCCGGAACACAGTCACTGGGGAGGAGATGCACCTCGACCTTTCCGATACATGTGAGCTGCATCCGGTTACGGACGACATGGCTTCAGCGTTGCCGGAGCTTCAACACGAAGGAGACCGCCTCGTGGCCGAGGATGCCGAAGACGGATGGTTTCTTCGCGTTGATCATCTGAAGAACTACGGTACCGAGCCAAGCCTTGAGCGGTTGACGATTTCTCCCCCCGAGCCGGTAGTCTTTCTGAATGTCGACGGGAAGCCGGGGGCAACGGCGCTTGTCTGGGAGCATACGATGG
>PWGF01000129.1 GCA_003554375.1 Spirochaetaceae bacterium | reverse complement strand
TCACACAATCCTCAAACAAGTCCAACCCGAGTTGCTTGTATTTTCTTTGCAAAACCCTGCCCATCTTGCCCTGCCATGGTCTGCCCCGCCGGTCTTCATCCTCACCGGGAGCTTCCCCAATCACCATAATACCTTTTTTGAACCCTCCGTATGGCTCCATCTTTGGAGTTAAGGCAAACCTGTAAAGCCCACAGGAGGCGCAGGAATTGCCTTTAGTTTCCCCGCCTTTGGTCTGGGTCTGTTCTATATTAAAAAAGCCCTTCCCCTAATCACTCCCTGCCCGCTGTAGCTGCTGCTACATGTTCCCAATTCTCCCCGGTAAACTTAATCCTGTCCTCACCATATATACAGGCCGGGGATTGCTCCAATAGGTTGATTAAGAATTCTACACTGGTGGTAAACCTGACAGCCTCCCCTTTGTATTTTGTCTTTATTGTTTCCTCAAACCATCCGTATTCGTCCTGAGCGGTAAACTTAATCTCACCCTCCGCCACCTCAACTACTACCTCCGCCACCTCATTCGTGCTGAAATCACTCTTTGAGAACACCTGTGCCCGCTCAAGGGCGGAAGAGGCTGTTTTGGGGAAAGGTATTTCCACCCCCTCAAACGCAAGGAACTCGTCTACTTCTGGGTAGTCCCCATCAAATACCCGTGAGGAGAATACCGTTCCATCTTCTGTTTTGAAGTGTAACCAACCACTCCCTTCCGCCACTTCTTTGACGTCATATTTTAGTAGTTCCCTCACCGCTGCGGCAGGTATTAATGAACGCTTGACAGGAACCTTTTTGCCCAGCGTATATTTTACAATCTGGTAGGAGTCTGACGCTTCCACTTTATCCTCTTCAACATGAACACAGGTTAGAATGGGACGACTCATATCCTTAGAACAGCATGGGTAGCAGAACTTTAACCCGTCTAATACATCTGCGGGGAGCTTCTTCCACTTGCCAATTTCCCCCACCTCTTCCACTGGTAGCCTTACCTCCTGCTCAAATACCAACCCCGCTTTAGACTTACCGGCCTTGATTACAACTTGATTTTCTTCCCATTCTACGTCAATCTCTTCCCGCTTTACTTTACTGAGGAAGGCATAAAGTGCCTGAGCTTTGATGGCCCCGGTTACATTCAGCCCTTCTACCGGGTGTGATATACTGATTTCATCATTATAAGTAACAACCCTGTCCCCCATGAAGGCGAAGCTTGTAGACTGTTCAATGAATTCCCTGTTGGCCAGCCCCGGCTTTACCTTTTCCAACGCGCCTTGCAAATCTGATTTGTTGATTTTCACAACCGAACAACTCCTTTTCATTTTTTATTCTACTGGGTAAGGCTTTTGTATATTGTCTTTTTTTCCTTCCCCGAATACCAAGGTTGATACTCATATATGAGGTCATCAGTGTGGCGATCTTTCCCTACGGGTACCAGGACTTTGCCGAAGTATTGATATGGCCCCCGGGCAGCTTTAGGATTATTCCATATGTCCCTCATTTTATCTCCGAATGTTTTGAACTTTTTGCGGCGGTAATTATGCCAGTTGCTGGCACTAACCATAGTCGTAAGGGGTACCCTATGAGCCCACTCGGGGCGCCAGTCATTATAAGTGAATAAGCGGGGTTCACCCTTTTCGTAAGCCCTACGTGCTTGAACCAGAACCTCCGTTGTTTGGCGGCGGCTCCAGTTACCGAACCACTCATCCTCTTCCGGCATACCGCAACAGCAGCCGGTATCGTTAAGTTCCTTGAAATGTGGGTCGCTTATCCCGAACCGCATACCCAAGCCCTTACAAGTGTCGTAGACTTTTTTGGTCATATCATGCTTGTAATCCCGGGTGGCCCTGCGGCAAGCCTCTGCTGGGTTACTTTGGGAATTCCACCATTCACCGAAGTCGGGCCAATCCATAGCACGGAACATCAGCTGATACATAGCCTTTTGCCGGGGAGTAAGAAAGGAAGATAAAAAGATGTATTCAAAACTTACCGCCTCAGCTCCGGCTTCATGGGCCCGCTCTATTAGCACCCGCCATGCCTCCGGTTCCCCGGGATAGCTATCACTCAACCCCGGCAGGAATGGCCGGAACCTCAAGCTACCCCGGCCCCCCATATCGGTGAGCTGCTTCATTGCTTGTAGCCGCTCAGAAGTTACCGGGGCATTTATATCCACCTTTGATATCCTTTCATCATCGTTACATATAATACTCCACGCGAACCAAAATTGTTCCGGGCTTTGCTCAATAAGCTGTAGGTATTCTTTGTTTTGTAGCGCCTTGCCCCCTTTAGTGCTTATGCGTACGGGCTGTTTGTATTTTATAAACAAGGGAATAGCCTTCTTGGCCCAGCCGCTGTGTATTTCCAAGTCATCAAAGGGGTCTCCCAATGCCCCTAATTGTACTGGGGCACCACGGTCCATTAAAGTATACATGGCCTGACTTTGTTCATCTTGATATTCCCGGGCCAAGAACTTTTCCAGCTGCTTAATAGGCCATTCCTTATATAGGGAACCCCCTTCCTGCGCAATCTTTAGTATGCTGTTGTTGCGGTCAAATGCCCTTTGAAGGTTGTTGGAAAAGCAGTAAAGGCAATTATAAGAGCAACCGGAGTGACTGTCTATTGCTATAGGTATGGCACAATCAAATGCGTCAGAAGAGAACCGGCACCCCCCATAGTTTTGTGGGAAGGTTTCCGGGTATTCAAACTGTATCCGGGCTTGTTTACTTAAAGAGGCACACAGCGTTCCCGGGGGAACATCTACACTTTTACAAACCCCGCAAGCCTCACATATTTCCAAGTATTGCGTTTGGCCCCCGTTATTATTCTTCCTCCTCAATCTTCTCACCCCTTTCCCGGGCTGCCTTATACCATTTAACCAATTTGACCAACTTGTCTGTATCTAACTCCGGGTGACTCAGCCCCCGCTTTGCTATACCGAATTGTTTTAGCACGGTGGTGTAGTCTTCCTTGTTGTCAAAGTAGAACACCAGGAAGTCCCGGTCTTCAAATTGGAACCCTTTTAAGTCCTCAGGGAATTCAAATAACCTGCCCCGGCTTTGTTCTATTTCCTTTGGGTTGTCGTCCAGGCTTTCATATTTTATCTTGCGCTGAAAGTCCCCGGGCAGTAACCGCTTTTCCTTTTTATCGTTTTCTTTGCCCACCCCGGGCACCCCCCTTTTTTTTGGTTTCCGTGCGCCATACAGCACCCTTGGCTGTGTATTTTACACCGTTAAAGGTTATGGAATTCACAGAAAAATCGAACTCGTCTTTAGGTAGCTCAAAGGACATTGG
>PWGF01000498.1 GCA_003554375.1 Spirochaetaceae bacterium | reverse complement strand
CTCCTGTTCGGCATGTTCCCGGCGCTCCCGGTACGCTCTCCGCATCTCCGCATAGCGGCACACCTGGGTCTCTCGCCTCACGCTCCCAGTATACGCCGCCGGCACGCGAATCCTCAAGCGATGCCAAGGTGCGGCAAGGTGCGCCGCGTGGGGCGCTCCGCGTACCGGACTCCTGTCGCGACCGGTCTGCTCCCGGTAGCGGCCCTCTTCGCGCGACGATCGGAGGGGAGCCCCGCCACACCGCGGGCGATGCCCGGATGGCGGCTCTAGCGGGAGCCGGTGGCTGGGCCATCCGGTGGGAGTTACCGGTCGCCTGCGGTGTGGCGGCTCTGTCCAGGCGGGGCGCAGGCCGGCCGGGCGGGACCGAAGGTCTGCAGCGGGTAAGCTCCACCGCCTTACGCTACCCAATTGTCTACGTGTAATCGCTCAACCCGGGAAAACTCCCGTTCGTTGTTCGTCACAAGTATCCCATCGTTCGCTCGCGCCGTAGCGGCTACAATCAGGTCGTTCGGCCCAATGGTATCTCCGGTGGCTTCTAGTTTGCTGCGGATGTCCGCATAGTGCTTGGCTTCTGCTTCACCGAAGTTGACCACTTCAAATGGCAGGAGAAACTCCTCTACCGCTTCAAGGTTCTCTTCTCGTCGTGCGCTTCGGTACGCTCCGTATAGCAACTCCGCTTCGACAATCGAGGCGATACGCACTTGCTCGGGATGCAGCTGTACCAACCGCTCCGCCACCGAGCGATGCATCCCCTTCAGGAAGTACACACAGATGTTCGTGTCGAGGAAGTACTTCACATTCGCTCCCGGTGCATGTCGTCTTCGAAGCTCTGCGGCCGTTCGATCCGGAAGCTTTCATCGTCGATTGCACCGAACAGTTGCCCGTAGTTCTCCGGCCACTCGGTCCGGATAATGCGATTGATCTTGTCCACCACATACTTGGAGACGGAGACGCTTTCGAGCTTGGCTGCGCGGCGGAGGCGTTCCATCGTCCGTTCATCTACATACAGCGACAACTGCGGCATGGCTACCTCCACTATGTTATATCATATACGTGCGCTCGGTTCGCGGCAACACCTCCTTCACTCAGACGCCGTATGCTGCACACTGCACGGTAGCGCGCCTGTCGGCTTCCGGCGACTCCAACTACTCCCTCCCGTACCGGCACCATCCGCCTGGGCGTGTTCCGCGTATCGGACTCCTGTTGGGACAGGTCTGCTCCCGGTAGCGGCCCTCTTCGCGCGTGAACATCCGAATTTCCGCGGAGGAGCTTCGTCTGATAAAGGAACGGGCAAATCGGGAAGACCTCAGGTACCAGACGCTGGTGAAAAGCGTTCTCCATAAGTACGTTACGGGACAACTCGTAGAATCAAGGCATGGCTCCGGGTAACAGGCCGGCGTGGGCGGGGAGGAGCAATGGATCGGATAGCGAACATCCATCCGGGAGAAGTGCTGAAGGAGGAGTTTCTCCGACCGATGGGCATTAGTTCCTACCGCCTTGCCAAGGATACCGGATTGGCCCAGACGCGGATCTCCGAGATAATCCACGGCAAACGTGGCATTAGCGCGGATACTGCGCTCCGGCTTGCGAAGTACTGTGGCACTACGCCCAAATTCCGGCTCGGGTTGCAGGCGGATTTCGACTTGGAGGAACAGCAGGAGGCCAGAGGCGCGGAGATTGAGCGCATTCCGACCGTCAGCGGATGAACCTGATGAGAGCTCGCGACCGGGATGCAGCTTAACATGACCCTCCAGTATTGGCGTCGACGGGTTCGCCGGGTTTCACGACGCCTCAAAGCAGCGGCGCGCAAGCGCGATGAACTGCTCGACATCCGTCATGGTCGCGAAACCTTCGATCGTGGCCTCGTACATCTCGACGCTGGTTTTGATCGTTTCCTCGATGTCACCGATGGCCGCTTGATCGAGCGTCCATTCGCTGCCGGCAATCCCGGATCCGCTCTCGAGCGTGATCCAGTAGTACGTGTTCCATTCCGGACGGATCTCGGACGGCTCGATCGTGAGGCTCGGTATCGTTCCGGCGAACGCTTCGTCGGCCATGATCCTGAACAGGAAGGACGGATCGGTCGTCCGAGGCAGTCCCAGGAAGAACTCGCGGTTGAACATGAAACCGTCCCGCGAACGGGTGACCGAGCCGCGCAGTATGGGGCAATCAAAGTCGTCGAACAGCATGAAGGTGAGGCATCTTCCCAGGTCGAGGCCATCCCATCGCGACTCGATCGGGATCTTGCCGTCATCGATTGAGCTGAACGGATACCCCGTCTCCTGTAGCGCTTGTCTGATCCGCGGATAGTACTGCCCCATGAGCACTTCATCGAGTTCCCTGACCGCAGCTGGGTTCTCCAGAATCACCCGGTCCTTCTGCGGGTCCGCATAGCGAGCTTCCTCGTAGATCCAACTCATCAACACCCCCGAGCCTTACGAAGCTGTATCATCCGCCCGGAGCGAGCGGCGCTCTCCGGTTCGATGGATGACGATACGATCGTACCACCGGGCGACCGATGACACCAATCCGCTGCGTTTCAACCCAATGCGCCCAGTGGGTTACAGCGGGGCGGCCGGGGGCCCCGCTGTGCCCTGAGGCCGCCGCTTGATTTTACTTAATACAATGAGTAAAATTACTCACTATGATGAGTAATACTCCGAGCACGTACCAGCGCCCGCAAGCAGCGGAGCTGCGCCGGCGCCTGGCCGAGCCGCGTCGTTTCATCCAGGTGGTGGCCGGGCCGCGGCAGGTCGGCAAAACGACCCTGGTGCAGCAGCTCATGAGCGAGGCAGGTCCGACGTTTCGTTACGCCGGCGCCGACGAGCCGACCTTGCGTGGCCCCGATTGGATCGAGCAGCAGTGGGAGGCTGCTCGGCTTGCCGCGAAGGAGGCCGGGAAGGCCGGGGCGGCGCTCGTGCTGGACGAGATACAGAAGATCCCGCGCTGGTCGGAGAGCGTCAAACGGCTCTGGGACGAGGATACCCGGCGCAACGTGCCCCTGCGGGTGGTACTGCTCGGGTCGGCGCCGCTATTGGTGGCCCGCGGCATGACGGAGAGCCTGGCCGGCCGCTTCGAGCTGTTGCACCTGCCGCACTGGTCGTTCGCGGAGATGCGCGAGGCGTTCGGATTCGACCTCGACCAGTACCTGTACTTCGGCGGCTACCCCGGGGCCGCGCCGCTCGTAGACGAGCCCGAGCGGTGGCGACGCTACATAGTCGACAGCCTGATCGAGACGTCGATCTCTCGCGACGTGCTCTTGCTCAGTCGCATCGACAAACCGGCCTTGCTGCGCCGGCTGTTCGAGCTG
>PWGF01000419.1 GCA_003554375.1 Spirochaetaceae bacterium | reverse complement strand
GCAGATTGCGTCTGGGTAAAAGTGGCCAGCGACGGGTTGATGGAATAAAAATGCCGGCCCACTTGAGCGGGCCAGAGCAGGTAAGAATATAAAAGTTTTACAGGCAAATTTAAAAGCTTGGGGCAAACCCGAATAAAATCGAATTTAATTTTGCCGGTTAAAGTGCCGGCGGGTTGCCCCGGATATCGCTTAAACAAATAACCCAAAATACGAAAGGAAATGAGGGGAATATCTATGGGTAAAGCGATAGGTATTGATCTAGGAACAACATTTTCCGCAATGGCCTCAATAGAAGGCGGCAAGGCGGAAATCATCACCAACGCTGAGGGGACCAGAACCACTCCCTCGGTAGTTGCCTTTAAGAAAGATAGTGGAGAAAGGTTGCTCGGGCAGGTGGCCCGCAGACAGGCTGCCTTGAACCCGGAAAGGACACTTTTTTCAGTAAAGCGCTTTATCGGGCGCAATTATGATGAAGTTGAAGCTGAAATGAAAAATGTTCCGTACCAGGTAGTTCCAGGCCCGAACAACGCAGTGCGCTTTAAGATCGACGATAAGGAATTCGCCCCGGAAGAAGTATCGGCCATGATCTTAAGAAAAATGGTCGACGATGCTTCCGCCCACTTAGGCGAAAAGATTACCGATGCCGTAATCACGGTACCGGCATACTTTAACGACGCGCAGCGCCAGGCCACCAAGGACGCCGGCAAAATTGCCGGGCTGAACGTGCAGCGGATCATCAACGAACCGACTGCCGCTTCGATGGCCTACGGGCTCGATAAGAAGGAAAATGAAACAATCCTGGTATTTGACTTGGGAGGCGGCACATTTGATGTGTCGATCTTAGAAGTCGGCGAAGGAGTCTTTGAAGTCAAGTCTACCCACGGTGATACCCACTTAGGTGGCGACAACTTTGACAAAGCGATCGTCGATCATTTAGCTGACGAGTTCAAAAAAGACCAGGGGATTGATTTACGCGAAGACAGGCAGGCCCTGCAGCGCTTGATCGAGGCTGCCGAAAAGGCTAAAATCGAGCTCTCCTCCACCATGGAGACTCAGATCAGCGTGCCTTTCATCACCGCCGATGCCGGCGGGCCGAAACACCTCGACATGAAACTGACCAGGGCCAAGTTCGAAGATCTGACTCATCACCTGATCGAAAGGACCCGTCAGCCAATCAAGGATGCGTTAAGCGACGCCAAGCTGAACGAAAAAGATATTAATGAAGTTATCCTGGTTGGCGGTTCGACACGCATCCCGGCGGTACAAAAGCTGGTTAAGGACATGATCGGCAAGGATCCGAACCAGAGCGTAAACCCTGATGAGGTTGTCGCTTTGGGCGCAGCTATCCAGGCCGGAGTGCTCGGCGGTGAAATGGATGACGTGGTTCTGCTTGACGTCACTCCGCTGTCTTTAGGTGTTGAAACCCTGGGCGGCGTGATGACCAAAATCATCGAGCGTAACACTACCATCCCGACCCGGCACAGTGAAGTCTTCTCAACCGCTGAAGAAAATCAACCGGCAGTAGATATCCACGTCCTGCAGGGTGAGCGCGAACTGGCCAAAGATAACCGTTCACTCGGTCAGTTTAAGCTCGAAGGGATCCCGCCTGCTCCGCGCGGCGTGCCGCAGATCGAAGTCACCTTTGACATCGACGCCAACGGCATCTTAAACGTCAGCGCCAAGGATAAGGGCACCGGCAAAGAACAATCGATCACGATCAGCGGTTCGACCAACCTTGAGGAAGGCGAAATCGAAAGAATGGTCGACGAAGCCGAAAAATACAGCGAAGAAGACAAGAGACGGCGCCAGGAGATCGAGGAACGCAACCAGGCGGACAGCCTGGCCTACCAGGTCGAACGCCAGCTCTCCGAGCTCGGCGACAGCATAGAGGCCGGTGAAAAAGAGCGCATCGAAAAACTAATTAACGACTTAAGGGAAGCAGTCAAAAACGAAGAACCGATCGATAAAGTCCGCAACCTGCACAGCGAGCTGCAGCAAGCCGCCCACTCCCTGTCGGAAACTGCCTACCAGAAGACGGCATCCGGCAGTGAAGGAGGCGAACAGCAGTCAAGCGGCGGCTCGGACTCGGACACCGGCGGCGTAGATGAAGATGTCGTCGACGCCGACTACGAAGAACAGTAAACCGTAACCGTTAGTTGTAAACGGTTAGGGGTTCATGAGCAGGGCCGGTTCTTAAAAGTTTCCCGGCCCTGCTTTTAAGAACCTTTAAGTTGGAGGTATGGATATGAAAAAAAGGAACATGGGTGAAAATAACGATAACAAAAATAAGGAAACAAATGAAAAGATGAACGAAGAAGAAACCAAAAAGTTCCAAGGATCGGGTAACGAAGCTGCTCAAAAAGGGCAGGAAAAGCAAAGAGAAGAAGAGCCCTACTGGTTTGAAGAAAAGCCCGATCTTGAAGAAGAAATCGAAACCCTGCGCCGGGAACTCGAAGAAGAAAGAGAGAAGCATACCCGTACCCGGGCAGATTTAGATAATTTACGCAAACGCATGGAGCGGGAAATCGAGAATAAAAAACTCCATGCCAAAAAAGATATATTAACCGATTTACTCACCTTTTTGGATTACTTCGAACAAGCAAGAAAACAAGTTCAGGACCAGGCCGCGGCCGAAGGAATCAACATCATGGCCCGGCAGTTCTATGAGCTTCTAGATAAACACGGGGTCAGGCCTGTCGACTGCCTGGGCAAGCCCTTCGACCCAGAAGACCAGGAAGGTATCGGCTACATTGAAACCAACCAACACCCGGAAGGTTGTGTAGCTGAAGAAATTACCACCGGTTACAAACTTGGCGATATCCTGCTGAGGCCGGCCCGGGTCATGGTGGCTTCCAGGCCGGCGGAGCAGGAAGGACAGGCAGAAGAAAAAGAATCAAGAGACAGCAATGAATCATACCATGATAACGAGGAAAATCAAGATAATGGAAAAGACGAATAGCAGCGGCAATATGCTTAAGAAGTTGGGGGAATTGGTATGTCAGTAAAATATCAGGACTACTATCAGATTCTGGGGGTTGACCGCAACGCCTCGGAAGAAGAAATAAAAAAAGCATACCGGAAGCTGGCCCGGAAATGGCACCCCGACCTGCATCCACCAGGCGAAAAAGAAAAGGCCGAAGAAGAGTTCAAGAAAGTTAACGAAGCTTATGAGGTCTTAATCGATCCGGAAAAACGAAAACAATATGACCAGATGGGCAGCAGGTGGAAAGATGGACAGGACTTTTCCGGGTTCCAGCAGGGAGCACCCGGTATGGGCGGTGTCCGCTTCTATACCTCCGGCGATTTCGGCGGTGC
>PWGF01000195.1 GCA_003554375.1 Spirochaetaceae bacterium | reverse complement strand
GCTCCGAGTGGAGCTCGGGCGAGACCGAAGCTTGCGTGCGCTCCGGTGCGCCACGTTCCCTGCAAGAGGAGGTCGACTCTGGTGGCACCAAGCTCGGTGCCGATGAGCTCCGTGGACTCACGCGAGTCGAAATCGGGGGCTTCTTCGAACTCCGGGGAGTCCGGTATTTCCTGATCCGGGTCGTCGAACATCTCCGACTCCGACGGGGATTCGTTCGATTGTCCATGTGCAACAGGCGCGCTCAGGAACTGAGCCGCAACGAGCAGGACGACGAGCAATGCGTGCGGCCGGTGGAGAGCCGCCGGAGTGAAACGCTTGCTTGTCTTCGTTTTGTGCTGTCGTGTATCATGCGGTGACCGCATAGCACGGGTAAGCGCGTGGAGGCGTAGTACGATCAAGCCATGAGTTCCGAAAATCACAATCCCGATAGGCAAACGGCCACCGCCTTTGTCCGGAGGCTCCTTCAGAATCCGGCGCTGTCATCCTATACGCCGCTTCAGAAGGAAGACCAGATCATACAGTTTTTCCACACCAATGCTGGGCAGCTGTCGCCCAGCCTGTCTACCCCGCAGTTTTTCGGCAGGCGCAGCTGGAACGAGATACTCTCTCTCCTTGTAAGCGCGCTTGTGGAGCTCGTCAACCTCGATCTGGAACCGGCTATCCGCCGGATGATCGATGAGCGTCTCGATTTCCGCTTCGTCGATTTTCTTCAGGAGGGAAGCTCGCCCTCCGACCAGCGTCAGATCCGTAGTGAGGTCGAGCAAGCCGTGCGGGACGTGGTGGAACGCCATGATGCCCGGCGTTTTCTGGTAGGGCCGTTCACCGCCGTCTACTATCCGGTTATCGAGCGCTACGTGGAGGAGATCTACCAACGCCGTAGCTATATCCATTTTGAGCTGACCAAGGTTCAGCGTCTGAGGATGGGGAAGGACGAGGTGGCGGAGATGGTCAAAGCAGCCACCCTTCTCAAACCGGCGGTGCACCTGATCTCCGCTCCCGGCGCCTCCCCGGATGAGAGGTCGGCCGGTCTGATACAACAGGATTACGCGGACAACGCTACAAAGACGCTAACCAAACGGTTCTCTTCGTTGCCGGAGCCGCTGCTGCGCACGGCGGTGAACGCCAACGTGTCGTTTCAGGAGAATCGGTTCATTGAGGCCACTGCGCGTCTGGCCGCCGTGCTAGCGGCGCGTTGCCGGGGATACAACCCGGACGCGGTAGTGGATCGCGGTGCCGATTGGCCGGGTAAGAGCTGGTTTGCTACGGCTCGACGCAACTATCGGTTCTACGGTTTCGACGGCAAGATGATAGACGAACTCTATCAGATCGCGGCCGAAAAGGGGTGGTAGGAGAGCGGTCATGAGCAGACGTGCTATTTCGTTTCTAGAGGGCCTGGTGATTGTTGCCATTCTCTTGGTGCTGGTGCAGAGTTTCCTGGACGACCTTTCCGTTTTGTTGGATTGGAGTTGGGATACCAGACTCACCTTGCTCTATGCGGCGTTCGTGTTGGACCTCTTCTTCTGTATCGAGTTCTTCTGCCGCTTCTATTTCGCGCGCGTGGAGGGTCGAGCCCGACGGTACATGACCCGTGGGCTCGGCTGGGTCGACCTCATCGCTTCCGTTCCACTTCTCTTGTTCAGCTCCGGGCCGCTCGTCCTGGCAGGGCTGACCGGCGGGGCGGTGATCGGCGGAACTACGCGAATGCTCAACCTGTTGAAGGTGGTGAAAGCAATCCGAATTGCTCGCGTTCTTCGGCTTCTGCGGACGCTCAAGCTGTTCAAGCGGATACGCAAGGTCGATGCCGCCATGGCACAGCGCCATGTAACCCGTGCGGCTACCACGGCAGCGTCGGTGGTCATTCTCGTTGCGGTGGGGTTCACCGCAGTGGACGTTGCCGTGGGCATCCCGGGATTGGAGACGGATCAGGAGCGACGGCTTGCCGGTATCGCCCCTTATGTTGACGCACGGGGACTGACGGAAGAGAGCGCTCAGGCGGAGTTGGAGCTCTTTGCCGAACAGGAGCCGCTTCTTCTGGTTGCTCGAGAGGATGGAGAGCCTCGCTACTCGCGGTACACGGATGAGGAATACCGCGAGCTGTTTGGGCCGCACGATTACATCTACGCCGAAACCGCCGGCACGGAGGTCTTCCTTGACCTGAGGCCGCTTCACCGGGCGGGCGCCCGAATCGGAATGCTTTTCTTCTTTGCGGTCCTCTTCATCGTCGTCGGCTACCTAGTGCTGTACGCGCCGCATTTCGCGGTAACCGTTTCTGACCCGATTCACGTGATGCGGCGCGGCATGGAAGAGGACAGCTACAATCTGGCCGTTCATATTGATCCGCGATTCCGCTCGGATGAGGTGTTTCGTCTGGCGGATAGTTACAACCGGGTCTTCTTGCCGTTGAAGGATCGGAATCGGGGGGAGGGAGCTTCTTCCGATTTGTCGGTAGACGATATTGCCGGAATCTTTGATACTGGTGCCGAAGGTGGTTCGCCGGGTGAATCCGGGAACCGGGAGGAGTGAGCGATGGTTGTCTCCATGATACAGCTTCTCATCGAGTTGCCCGACGTAACCTCGATCAAGGAAAAACGTCGAATTATAGGGTCGCTGCGCGACCGGATAATCAGAAAGTTCCGCCTTACCGCAGCTGAGGTAGATCTGCAGCACAGTCTGAGCTACTCGCAGATCGGCGGCGCTCTGGTTTCCAACAGCAAGCAGTACGGCGAGTCGGTACTTCAGAAGGTGCTCCGTTTTGTGGAGGACGAGGTACCGGGCCGCCTTCAGGATGTGCAGATTCTCTCTGAGCGCTACTGACCGCTCCACGAATCCCGTGAGCATTTCGGCTCTATCGCTTCGGGAGAGCTCTCGTTTCAAAGCAGATCACAGCACAGCGGTCAAAGTGCGGCGGCAGGGGCAGCACGGTACCCACAGCAAGCACGGATGCGGAAGCGCTTGCTCACGTATCCTGCTTTGCCTCACGCGGTAGAACGAACAGATCCGGAAGCGAGTACTCCTCCAAGCGAAACTCGTGAGCCTCATAGTTGCGTGCTACGAGGTGTAAGGAGAAATAGTAGCGGAGGCTCTCGAAGCGCGGGTCGTCTACTGCGAGGGCAAGCTCGAACCTGCCATGCTGTCCGTCATAGTCGGCTGGAAACGGATAGGGGAGAAATGAATAGGTTCCCCCCACCCATGCGGATATGGGGAATGGGTTCTGCCAGCGTGCATCTCGCATAGCTATCGGTTTGTCTTGGTAGCGGAGCTCGACTTCCAGGTCATCCGCTGCTTCGAAGGTTACCCCGCTGAGGATGCGGCCGG
>PWGF01000083.1 GCA_003554375.1 Spirochaetaceae bacterium | reverse complement strand
CAAGCATCTCGGATTTGTGGATGACTTGACCTCCGTGTATCGGACGGCCGATTTCTTTATCCTTCCCAGCCTCGAGGAGGGGAGCCCTTTGGTTACCTACCTCGCTTTGGGCGCTTCGCTTCCGGTGATCGTCTCTGAGATGGGAGGAGGAGGAGTGATCGAACACATGAGCGAGGGATTTGTGGTCGATCCTCATGACGAGGCGTCATTGGTCGACTCGATTCGCCGGCTCGCCTCCGATCCGGACCTGAGGCGACGAATGGGCTCAGCAGCGGGGGAGCGCGCCGCGAAGTACACGTGGGAAGCCGTTGCCGAGCGGCGTCTTCGCGAGCTCACGGTTCGCGTCCCGCCCTTGGAGGCGACTCGTGGTTGGTAGACTGGATGGAGCCCGAGTACTCGTGCTCGGAGGTAGCGGGTTCATCGGACAGCACCTGTTGCGGGCGCTGGTGGACGCAGGAGCTCACGTGTCTTGCTTCGACCAAACCGTACCGCCTTACAATGCTGTGCTGTCGGCCCGACGAGATGAGGTCCGGTGGGTTACCGGTGACTTCGCGGCCGGGTACTCGTTTGGCCCGATGCTTCAGGACGTTGATGTTGTCTTTCACCTGATTTCGACCACGATCCCGGAGTCTTCGAACCGCAATCCGAGGTACGACGTTGCGTCCAACGTTGTGCCGACGCTGGGGCTTCTCGAGGAGTTGCGCAGCACTTCCGTGAAGAACATCGTCTTCGTTTCGTCGGGAGGTACCGTCTACGGAATACCGAGCAGCCGGACCGTAGCTGAGCTTCATCCGACCGACCCGATCTGTGCGTACGGCGTTCATAAGCTCGCAATAGAGAAGTACCTATTCTTCTACCACTACCATTTCGGGGTGAGCCATCGGATTCTCAGGTTGTCCAACCCATACGGCGCAGCGCAGATCTCCGATCGGCCTCAGGGGATAGTCGGGAAAGCGGTGTACAAAGCAATCAAGGGTGAGACCCTGGAAGTCTGGGGCGACGGGAGCGTTACTCGGGACTACCTCTACGTTGAAGACGCCGTTGAGGCGCTTCTGCTCGCGGCGTTGTACGCAGGTCCCACGAGGCTGTTCAACATAGGCGCCGGGGTCGGGCACTCCGTGCTGGAGATAATCTCTACGATCGAACGGATCACCGGGCGTTCGATGGACGTTACCTATTCCGACGCCCGGGACTTCGACGTTCCGGTGAACATACTGGACGTGGAACGGGCTCGCAGGGACCTTCGATGGTGCGCAAAGACGGATCTGGAAACGGGCATTCGGGAGATGTTGCGGTATGGACAACAGGCGGGAGCGAATTCGGCGGCGACCGACCGTTTGGTTTCCGAGCTTGTTCTGTCTGGCGGCGGCTCTCGTAGCCTTGGGCATCCACGTGATCGGAGTCGGGCCGATGGCTCGTGAGGAACAGCAGGCGATGATGGATCCTTACTTGGGCGAACAGAAACTGAGCTCGGCCGTTGGGCAGTTGGTGCAGCGCAGGGTTTTCTTCGGTCACCAGTCGGTGGGATACGACATTCTGGATGGTATCGCACAGCTGGCTGAGGATCTCGCACAACCGATCGAAATACGAGAGCGGGAATCGCGGTTACAGGATGGGCAGGAGACACCGGAGGTGAAGGGGGACCGGGGTACGACGACACCAGGCATCACGCACGTGCGGATCGGCCGAAACGGGTATCCGGAGGAGAAGATCAAGGAGTTCGCAAGAATCATGCGAGACGGAATGGGCGAGTCCGTGGATATCGCGTTCATGAAGTTCTGCTACGTAGATACAGCCGGGACGTTGTCGGCGGAAGGCATTTTCGGCGCCTACGTCGAAGAGGTGGAGCGGCTCGAGGTCGAGTATCCGAGTGTTGCGTTTGTCTATGTCACTATGCCGCTTACAGCCGCTCAGCCGAGCGTAAAGAACCGGGTTCGGGCGCTCCTCGGTTTGCCGGTGTGGGGGCGCGAGGATAACGTCGAGCGTTGCCGGTTCAACGAGCTCCTGCGACTTACCAAGGGGTACACGGGCCGGTTGTTCGACCTTGCCGCTCTCCAATCGACACGCCCCGACGGTACGACGGAGAGCTTCGAGCATGAGGGCCGGGACTATGAGGCGCTGGTACCGGATTATGCTCGCGACTCCGGACACTTGAATGAGCGCGGGCGGCGTGTCATAGCAGAGACGCTGGTACTCTTTCTCGCGGGGCTGCCGCCCTGGGGCGAATCGTCGAAGGATTCGGCGATGCCTGAGAGCTTAACACGATGGCGCCGATGACCAACGTGCCTTCCAGCGTTCCGCGGCTGGAGACGGCGGGGGTAGTCGGCATAGGCACCAGCGCCGGAAACTATCGAAGAAGGGCGATCCAGGCGTCGGCGTTCGTGTTCCTCGGGTTCGGAGCCTCCCAGGTTATTCGTCTGGGCGGCAACCTCCTCCTGACCAGGCTTCTGATCCCTGAGCTGTTCGGCATCATCGCCATCGCGCGTATTGTCGTGATGGGCATCGGCCTGTTTTCCGATATAGGATTGGAGCCCGCCATCATCCGGAGCAAGCGTGCCGGTGATGCGGTTCTGCTCAACAGCGCATGGACTCTGACGACTATTCGGGGTGGAGTTCTCGCGGGGTTGTCGTTTGCGGCGGCATTTCCTGCAGCCGCGATCTACGGAGAGCCGATTCTGGCACTGGTGATACCGGCGATTGGGCTGCTGTCCATACCGCAAGGGCTGCAGTCTACCGCCATTGTAACCCTGAACCGGGAACTGAGGCAGAAGACGCTGACGTCCATGGAAATCTGCGTCCAGCTTATCAGCCTTGGGTGTATGGCGATACTGGCGTATGTTTATCGTAATGTATGGGCGTTGGTGATCGGAGAACTCGTTGGCGTCACGGCGAAGACGGTCTGGAGTCACCTGATCAACACGTCTCAACCAAACCGCTTTCAGTTGGAGAAAGCGGCGGTTCGAGAGCTCCTGTCCTTCGGGAAATGGGTTCTGGTTTCTACTGCCATGATGTTCCTGGCAACCCAGGCGGACCGGCTCATCCTTGGGACGTTGTTCACCATGAGTCTGCTTGGTGTCTACAGCATCGCTCTGATGCTTGCCGAGTTGCCGAAGCAGGTCATCAGCCGGTTGAGCTCTAAAGTCATATTCCCTCTGATCGCCAAGTTCGTGGAGTTGCCGAGGTCCGATCTCCGGGAGCGGATTCGCAGGCCGCGTCGCGCGTTGCTCCTGAGCTTGTCGGTCGCGGTTGCCGCCGTCGGTTCGTTCGGTGATCTCTTTGTCCTGACGCTTTACGACGATCGATACTCCGCAGCTGCCTGGATCTTCCCCCT
>PWGF01000220.1 GCA_003554375.1 Spirochaetaceae bacterium | reverse complement strand
CCAGGCGCCGGGCAATTTTGTCCCGCGCGCGCTTGTCTTCGGCTATCTCCCTCCGGTCCACGCCGCGCATTACTTCTTGGAACGCCCGCGCGAGCAGCTGGGCACGCGCCTCGCAGTCTACCGCCTCCGCGACCGTTTGCTCCGCCATCGCTCTGGGAACGCCGCGCGCCAGCAAGCGGGTTACGAGCGTCGAGGTGGCTTCCGCCCGCCGTCGCATCCGCTCGGCAAGAAACGCGCGAGCAAACCGCTCATCATCGAGATAGCCGGCTTGCACAAGCCGTTCGACTTCGTGGTCGATCGCCTCTTCGGAGAATCCGCGAGAACCGAGCTTGCGTCTCAACTCCCAGCTACTGTGCTCCCGCCGCCCGAGGAGCCTTGCTGCAACCTCGTGACATCGCGCCCGCTCGAAGGCTGCAGCACGCTCGGCCACGTGGCCAAGCACGATTTCGCCGCCCGGCCGCACGCCAAGCTCGCGACAGTCCTCCTCCCCGAGCACGAAAAAGGACCCGTCGCTCAACGTTATTCCGTTGGCTCCGGGCCCTTCCTTCTCTACGGAAACTACAAGCATCCGCTGGGACGACTGGTTGGGGTCGCCCATCTCCGGTTCCGTTGGTTCCGTCTACCGCGTTACCGCTTGGAGAACTGGAACTTCCGGCGTGCCCCAGGCTGGCCGTACTTCTTCCGTTCCACCATTCGCGGATCCCGGGTGAGGAAGCCGTTGGACCGCAAGCTCTGGTGGTTTGTCTCGTCATACTTGACGAGAGCCCGCGCCAAGCCGTGTCGTACAGCAGCCGCCTGGCCGGTCTTGCCCCCTCCGTTCACGTTCACCAGGATATCGAACTGCCCCTCGGTGTCCGTGACTGCCAGCGGCTGGTTGACCATGTAGACGTGCTCCGGATTGGAAAAATACTTATCCACCGAGTTGCCGTTTACCTTGACCTGGCCTTCTCCTCTCCTGAGGTAGACGCGCGCCACCGATGTCTTTCTGCGTCCAGTTCCAAGTGCTAGATTCTCCGCCACGTTCTCTTCTCCTCCGCCTGTTCCCTACCTAGAGCGAAAGCGACTCCGGCTTCTGTGCCTGGTGAGGATGCTCCGGGCCGGGGTAGATCTTCACGTTGTTGAAGAGCTTCCGCCCCAGCCGGTTCTTTGGAAGCATACCCCAGATAGCCTCCTCCAACGGCGCCGTAGGACGCCGCCCAATCCGCTTATCGAACGTCTCAGCTTTGAGCCCGCCGGGGTACTGGCTGTGCCAATAGTACAGCTTCTTCCGGCGCTTGTCGCCGGTGACAGCAACCTTCCCGGCGTTCACCACGATCACGTAGTCACCCACTTCCTGGCTGGGTGAAAACTGGGGTTTGTGCTTTCCCCGGAGCACCGAGGCTACACGTGCAGCTACCCGGCCCAGCACCTGTCCCTCGGCATCCACCACGTACCACTTCCGCTCTACATCGGTTGGTTTCACAAAGGTCGTCTTCATTGGTCATACTCCGCTTGTACGGTGAGGAGCTCCGAGGATGCCATACCACAAAAATAATGTCAACGCGCACGGCACCCGGCACAGGGCAAACGCAGTTGGACCGGCGCGGTTCTTCGGCAGCGGCGAGAAGACGGTGAAACGAGTACTCAGCCTCTTCTCAGCACGCCAGGACGGGCCGCAGGCACAAGGCAAAGATGGGCACTCGCCGCCACGCTTGCGACCGCGGTGTCCAACTGCGTTTGCCGTGCAACCGTCAACCGGCCGACCAGCACCCGGTGGAGCGCCGGAGCTGCATCCGGCGCTACTGATTCCCCTCGCTGCTGCTCTCCTCGGCTTCTTCCTTCTTTGCCTCGATCTTGTCTTTTATGTCGGCAATGCCGATGAACACCGCCAACAGTCCGATCAACAACGCAACAATCGGCACTCCTCCCTGGAGAAACGCCAGCACCGGCTCCCACCAATCCAAGGCCCAAGGAAACGGAAGAACCGAATACACAGCAAACAAGATCAGGACAATTCCTACGATGAACGCAACCATACTATAGCACCTCCCTTATCTATAATCTCGCGATTCATATCGTCAATCCGGGCCCGGAATCAAGTCGAGCCGTCGACGCAACCATTATCGAATTTGGCTCAGCTGTCAACTGTCCGAAATCCTTTCTGTACGCCGACCACAGCCCGCCCTGTTCGCCGCGACTACCACCCGCGCCTGCGAACCAACATAATCGAGAATCCGACGATAAAACAGACGAGCGGCAAGCTATGCAGAACCGGTTCCAGAGCAGCCACACCAAGGACTTCTACCTCTCCTGGCGCCGCCACTCCGACTCTCTCCAGAACGCCCACTACGATCACCGCATAGTACAGCACGGTCCCGAGCACGATAAACACCCATGCCGCATCCCGAGTGCGCGACCACAAGACGATCGCCAGAAAGCTCGCGACCGCACCCAGAACGAGCTGTACCATGAACGTTATTGCCGTCGCTTCCGCAATCGATCCGGACATTTTGCCAATTCCATCCTTCCCTCGACCACGCGAGATCGAGCATGCCGCATTGGACGGCACACCGGTCATCTCCCCCCGGTAAGCCCGGCGAGAGCTTGGAGCTCACCGCGGGATAACAACGCCGGCATCACCAGAGTCGTGCGGTCGGAAGGCCCAAGATAGAACCCCTTCTCGGCAAACCGCCGCACCGCTTCGCTCTCCTCCAGCGGGCACCACCGCGGAACGAGATACGGTCCGCACCGTGCCACCCACGCGTCTCCGACCTCGGAAAGCGCCCGCTCACTCCGGCCGGATAGCTGCCCCCGGGTGCGGGGACGCCCTTTGGAATCACGCTCGGGCTCTCCGCCCGAATTGGCCGAACGTAGGTCGGCAATCGCACGCGTCAGAACGGCGAACGCAACTTCCGCCGGCCGTTGCCCGCCGTCGGGCAGGCGCCGCCTCCGCGGCGCAGTAACCACCTGGATCCCGAAGGCGGCCGGCACCGGAAGAATCGGTAGTTGGATCGCCTCCGGAGGCGGCATCGCCTCCTCCGGCAGGAACGGTCGCCAGTACCAGACATCCGGCGAATACTCAGCGTCGCAGAGGCCACGGCGGGCCCCATAGAAGCACGGAGGATCGGTGGGACGGGCGGTGGGGCCGAGCAGCGAGATCTTCCGCAGCGCCGCAACGGCCTCTCCCAAGCCGGTGAAGACGGCGATATTCCTGCCCGGAAAGAGCCGGGACAGCGCCTTCCAGGCCCGTGCCTCCCACCGCCCCGAAAGCGCGGCGCCTCCGGTCCGGGACATCTCCTCCAGAACGCGCCGGCCGATGGTCCGGGTGCGGTGCCCGAGGATGGCTCGGCCGTTG
>PWGF01000119.1 GCA_003554375.1 Spirochaetaceae bacterium | reverse complement strand
GGTCCCGACCGGATGCGAGAGGTGTGTCACGCGTTCGCCCCCCTCCCCGTCGAGCTCAACGTCCGCGGTGACACGACGAGAGTACCACCATGGGTATGGGGACTCTTGGAGCCGTGTCTACAGGAAGGGTTGACGAACGCCGCCCGCCACGCGCCCGGAGCCGGCGTGGATGCCGCAATCGAGGCGACTCCGCGCATTGTCCGCCTCCGGGTCCACAACCCGCGCGTCCAGAGTGAAATGGCTGTAGCCGGCGCGGAGGGCTTGTCGGCGCGTCTTCCAGTCCGGGCGCCGGTCGCCGGCGTCGGATTGCGCGGTCTCAGGCAGCGCGTCCGTGCCGTGGGCGGCAGTGTAGCCACCGACACCACCGACGGGTTCACGCTGATCTGTGTCCTGCCGTTGGATGGAGAGGAAGGCGTTGAGAATCGCGATCGTTGACGATGACCAGCTACTCTGCCGGAGCCTGGCCCTGCTCTTGGAGAATGAGCCGGATATGGAGGTCGTCGGCACCGCACCCGAAGGGGATGCGGCCTTTGCTCTCATGAAGCAACAACGGCCGGATATCGTGCTCATGGACATTCGTATGCCCGGTACCGACGGCATCGACGCGACACGCCGGATTATGCACGCGTTTCCGGGCACCAAGATCGTCATGTTGACGACCTTCAACCACGAGCAGGAAATCCGCCTGGCGCTCGACGCCGGTGCCGACGGATATCTGCTCAAGTCCGGCGACTTCTCCAGCATGGCCGGACGGCTCCGGGCCCTTGCCTCGGGCTCGGCAATACTGGACCCGGACGCACTCAGGGAGCTCTCGCACCCGGCCGGCGCAGGTCTGGATCAGCTCACCGACCGGGAACGCGACATTGTCGAGCGCATCGCGCACGGCTACTCGAATCGCGAGACCGCCGAGCAGCTCTTCCTCAGCGAGCGCACCGTTCGCAACACCGTAAGCACCATTCTGGACAAGCTCCAGCTGCGTGACCGGACGCAGCTGGCAATCTACTACTGGCGCCGCGCCTGACGCTTCCGCCACCGCCTCAGGGCGGCATTGCGGCGCGAGCGGCCAGCCGAAGAGCCGCTCAGCTCCTCCCCTACACCGTCGCATTTCAGTGTTTGCCCGCGGATGGCGAGGACGCGACTCCCCTACTTCCAGGCCTTCTTGCCGGCGCAGTGTCTACCGGCGGATGCTGCGGGCGCGCGGCGCCGGCCTACGCCGGCTAACCCAGAAGCGGATCCTCCGTCCGCTCCATCCATCTCCGGAGCCGGCCGCGCATCTCCTGGAGTACGCCGGCGTAGCCCTCGACTCCAGCCAAGTTCCGCCGTTCCTGGGGATCGAAGAGGGTGTCGTAGAGCTCCTCGGTGGGAACCGGGCGGTCTAGCCAGCCGTTTCGGACGAAAAGCGACTTCGTGGGCCCGTCGTCGCAGTTGCGCTCGTTGATGCTAGGCTCCGCGGCAAAGCGGCGAATGTAGAGGTAGCGGCCGGTCCGTGCCGCCCGCATGGGCTCGTAGGCGACGTGCTCGTTCACTTCGGCGAATAGCTCGTCGCGGACGTGGCTCGTCTCCCCCCGAAGCAACGGGACCAGGGACTCCCCCTCGAGCCACGGCGGCTTCTCGAGTCCGACAAGATCACAGACAGTCGGGTAGAGATCCATCTGAGACACCAGCGCGTCCTCCACGTGGGTGGCTCCGTCGCGCCTCCCCGTGGCCACCCCGGGAGCGCGGAGAAAGAGCATGACTCCGGTACCGTGCACGGTAAGGTTGCATTTCATCTCTGGAAACGGGGGCCCATGGTCGGTAGTGACGATGATGATGCTCCGCTCATAGAGGCCGGCCCTCCGCAGCGCCTCGAGCACCCGGCCGATCCCCTCGTCGGCGCGGCGGAGACTGGCTGCAAAGGCTGCGGCGTCCTCCCGGGTCTCCGGAGTGTCGGGAATCGGCGAGGGAATCTGGCAGAAGGCGGGGGCGCACTCGCGGTCTCCCGGCTCTTCGAAGGCGCGGTGAGTCTCGGTTAGCCCGACGCTTGCAAAGAACGGCTCGGAGGGACTCTGGTTCATAAACTCCTCGAACGCCGGACAGACCGTGTCCACCGTGGGAACGGTTGCCGGATCGAGCAAAAGCTGGTCATAGCCGATGGAGCGCGGGTCGTGAGCAACGTGCTGCATGCCGGCGAGCACCGAGGCATACCCCGCCTCCCGCAGCGTATAGAGCAGATGCTTCCGCGGATCGGTCAAGCTGTGTCCGAAGTGCGCAAGGCCGAGCATCCCGGAGGTGTGCGGATACTCTCCGGTAAGCAGCGCCGCCCGGCTGGGCGAACAGGTTGGAGCGGCGCTGTGGGCGTTGCGGAACACGGCCGATTCGCCGGCAAACGCGCTGAGGTTCGGCGTATGTGCGTTGTACCCGTAGGGAGCAACGAATCGGCCAGTGTCATGGGTATGTATATAGACAACGTTCGGGCGTGATTCAGCCATGGCTTCTCTCCGCGGCGATAACTGGATTCGCAAAAACTATCCTTGACAGCTGCCAATATCGGGCCAATACTGTCAGTAATGTTACCGGTTGCATGGCACGAATCATACTATGTTACCGGTTGCAGCGCAAGGGCGCCCGTGGAAACGGGCTGATTCTACACACGGTCGCAGTGATGGATGCGGCCGAGACACCAATAAGGAGGTGGCGTATATGCGTAAGGTACTGGTCCCGCTGGCAGTACTTGCCTTCGCAGTCGCTCCGGCGTTCGCGGCAGGCGAAGCGGAGCCCGAGGTGGAGTCGATCACCGTGTCGGTCCCGTGGGCCGGTGACGAGCTCGACACGTTCATGCCGGTCGTTGAGGCCTTCGAGGATCAACACGACGCGCAGGTGAACGTCGTAACTCAGCGCGCAGAGGACCTGGTCGAGGTTCTGCCCGCCCAGTTCGCGGCTGAGACGTCGGCGGCCGACGTCATCATGATGTGGGAGTGGTGGATCTCCGAAAACGGCGAGCACATCATGAACAAGAACGACCTCTGGGAGCGTTACGAAGACGATATGGTGTCCCCGCCAATCGTCGATGCCGCCGGTGACGTGCGCGGCGTCAGCGTTTCCATGAACCTGAAGCCCGGCTTCTGGTATCGCCAGTCGTTCTTCGAGGAGCACGGTCTCTCCGAGCCGGATACCCACGAGGAGTTCGTACAACTTCTGGACGACATCCAGCAGATCGACGGTGTCGAAGCCGCGATCGGCTCAGGCAACGGCGTCGGTTGGCCGCTGACCGACATTGTAGAGCACTTCATCATCAACTATGGCGGCCCCGAGCTCCAGCTCGACCTGATCGAAGGAAACGTCGGCTGGGTCGGCACCGAAGCGGAGGATATGTTCCGCGAGCAGCTGGTCCCGCTCCTGGAGGCGGGGTACTTCAGCGATCCGGTGGACTTCACGGAGATGATCGAGCTCTGGTGGGACGGCGACTACGGACTCTATCCGATCGCCAGCTTCATCACGGGGGTAGTCGACGACCCGGATGATCTGGGTGTCTTTGCCCTGCCCGGACAGCGGGCGGTAGTACAGGCTCCGGATTCGTTCTTCATCCCCGAGTACACCGACAACCCCGAGCTGGCACGCGAATTCCTTGACTTCGTGCTGTCCGAGGAAGGACAGGCGGTGCGGGCCGAAGGCGGTGACCGGATGGTTCCGAGCACGGCCGTACCGGACGATGCCTATCCTCCGGCTATGCGCGAGGTCGCGAGCCTAGCGGCCGAAATGGAAACCCTGGTGCCGGACCTCGACGACGAGATCGGCGGCGATTGGCAGAGCACGTTCTGGGATCAGCTGACGCTGCTCTGGGTCGAGCCCGGCGCCATTGACGACGTGCTCGAGACAATCGACGCGATGGATGTGGAGTAACATCCGGCCGCTTATCGTTCCGGCGGCGCACGGACGGGGACCTGCGCAGCAGCGCGGGCCCCGCCCGCCGGGGCGGATCAACCTGCCTGTTGGAGGTGCTCTATGACCAAACGCAGGGCGGAGCTGGCCCACGCAGCGGTCTTCGTTGTGCCGGCTGTCGTGCTGGTGGCAGTCTTTATCGTCTACCCTGCGCTCGAGACGCTGCGATTGAGCTTTTTCGACGCGGACGACAATTTTGTAGGCCTGCAGAACTTCGTGCAGGTACTCGCGAGCGACGACACGCTCAACCTCGACCGGTTTCCCAACACATATCCGGCCTGGGGCTCACTTATCCACAATGCGGTCTGGATTCTCATCCATCTCCCGGTCACCGTACTGCTCGGCATCGTACTGGCAACCCTACTCCACAATCTCCGGGGAGGGGCGGCGATCAAAGGCATCATCTTCCTCGGCGTCGTCATCCCGATGATCGTCGGCGGGGTGCTCATTCGCTTCATGTTCGATTCCGGAGCCGGTATCGTGCCCAACTTCCTGGAAGCAATCGGTTTCGAAGGGGTGGTGACGCGGAGCTGGACTGCGTATCCGCAGACCTCGCTCATGGCCCTGATCTTGGGCTCTATTTTGCTGTGGACCGGCTTCAGCTTGACGATGCACTCCTCGGGACTTTCCACGATTCCGAAAGAGCTCTATGAAGCGGCCGACGTCGACGGAGCCGGTACCCTCGTGGAGTTCTTCCGGATCACCATCCCGATGCTTGCTCCGGTGACGACGGTCGTGATCGCGATGACCTTGTTATGGGAGATCAAGATCTTTGACATCGTCTATGCGGCCACCCGCGGAGGACCCGGCGGCTCGTCGATGGTCCTGTCGCTACAGATGTACAACTATGCCTTCCGAGCGCTCGAGCAGAACTTGGCCGCAACCGTCGGTGTCCTGCTCGCGGTATTCACCGGACTCGTGGGAATCTGGCTCATGCGGCGGAACGCAAAGGAGGTGAACGGATGACAACGCGGTTTCTCAACGAGCACGGCCGCAGACGCCTGCAGAGAGTGGGACAGTACGTTGTCTCGTACGGGTTCACCGCCATCTGGCTCATCCCGTTCATAGGCCTCGTAGCCACGTCGGTGAGCCCGTTCCGTGAGGTTATCCGCGGCTGGTGGAACGTCGACCTCTCGAACCTCTCGCTGGAGAATTACTTTGGTGCGTGGAACCATACCTCGGCCCCCATCAGCGACGGAGTGGTGAACTCGCTGATCGTGACCTTTCCGGCCACGATCGTGCCGATCGTTCTCGGCTCCATGGCCGCCTACGGCTTTCTGCGCTACCGGTTCCCGGCTCGCAACACGCTGTTCTTCATCATGGTGCTGTTGCTGGCCATTCCGCAGTATACAATCGCCGTGCCACTCTTCCAGATGCTCAGCGACATGAACCTGATCAACACCTTCTTGGGGCTGATCATCATGCACAGTGCGTGGGGCGCTCCGTGGGTGATCCTCTTCATGCGCGGGTATTTCTCGACGCTCCCGAAAGAGGTCGAGGAGTCGGCGCAAATCGACGGGGCCGGTCCCCTCAGTGTCTTCTTCAAGGTGGTTGTGCCGATGAGCTGGCCGGGGATGGCGTCGGTGTTCGCACTTCAATTCACGTGGGTTTGGAACGATTTCTTCTTTGCGCTGATTACGATCTACGACCATGACATGATGCTGGCAACCCAGCGCATTCCGCTCATGCGGGGTGAGTTCCAGGTGGACTGGGGCGTGTTGACGGCGGCGGCGATCCTAACCACAATCGTCCCGCTGGTCGTGTACATGACCCTTCAGAAGTACTACGTGAAGGGCTTCATCGGCTTCGCCTCCAAGTGAGTCGGAGCCGGCTCCGTACGTGGCCGTGCGCACGTCGCTGTCTTGGGGCGGCGGCGTGCTTTTCGCCCACGCCGTACCGGCGAACCGAGCGACCGGTGCTCGTTGCGGGCCAGCACGGGAATTCCCCGCTCTCGCGGTTTGGCGCCGGTGCGGCTGGCCGTGTAGACACGAGGAACCATGAACCTCAGAAGAATCGCCGAGCTTGCCGGCACCAGCCACACGACCGTCTCACGGGCGCTGAACAACAGCCCTCTCGTCGCAAGGGAAACACGAGAGCGGATTGTACGCATCGCCGAGGAGTTGGGGTACCAGATCAACGCCGGGGCCCGAGGCCTTTCCACCGGCGTCCGCATGACGGTCGGCTTGCTGTACTCCTACCACCCTGGTCGTCAGATCGCATCGTTTTACACCGCACAGCTCATGCACCTCATGGGAGCCAGACTCGCCGCGCGCGGGTTCGACATGATGATCGAGGCGTTCGACCCGGGGCTCGACGATTTGACTTCGGTCGTGCGCATGATCCGCCAGAAGAAAGCGGACGGGTTGCTGGTGATCGGCTACGACATAAGCGAGAAGCTGGCGACAGCGATCACGTCGGTTACCAACAAGTGTGTCTTCGTTAACCCGGCATACAGCCCCTGGATCCATCGCTATCCGGCCATCCTCATCGACCACCGGTGGGGCGGCAAGCTTGCCGCCGACGCATTTCGGAAGCGCGGCCGGCGGCGCTGCGCAGCGGTTGCCGAGGACGATCCTCAGTTCGCTGAACGAGTAAGTGGCTTCGCCGAGGAGTTCGAGCGCGATAGCCCTGAGTACTGCGGGACCGCCAGCCAGCTCGTCCTGCGCGACGGCACGTACGAGACCGCCTACGCGCTCGCCGAATCACGACTCGCGGAGCTCGCCTCTTACGACGGGATCTTCGTGGCATCGGATGTCAGCGCCATCGGAGTGATGAACGCACTCCTCGACAACGGTATCCCAGTCCCTGACCAAGTCGGCATCATTGGGTACGACGACGTTGAGTGGATCCACTACACCCGCCCGCCGCTCACAACCGTGCACCAGCCGAAAGCCGAGGTCGCGGAAGCGGCAGCAGCCGAGATCGTCGAGCGAGTGTTCGAGGAGCGCACCGAGTCTTCGACGCACTTCTACAAACCCGAGCTCGTCTGGCGGGGAAGCGTGTAGCCGGCGCAGCTGCCCAGGGCGATGTGCACTTGCGCTGCAATCCACCGGATCGGACTTGCTCGAATCCATGGAGGATATGTGTGAATTCGTTTCCGTAACATGGACGCTGTTGTGTGCGCTGTGGTATATTCTATTATCATGAAATTCCGATACTTAGATTTTCTTTTTTGTTAGGGCTTGCCACAGCACTTTTAATCGCTGCATGCGACAGCCCTACAACGGGTGATGTGGATGATGACAACGGGTCTGATGAGGAGACGGAGGAGAACGGGGACGAAAACGGCGACGAAGAAGCTGACTTCAGTCTCGCAACCAGAACGCCCGAGGATGTCGACCGCGATTCGGCAACGTTGCGCGGTAGACTCACTGACTTTGAGGACGACGAGTACACTGTCTTCTTTCAGTACGGTGATGCGGAATTAACCGACTGGAGTGACGACGGCAGTATCACCGAGACCGAAGAGCAGGACGTTACGCTTTCCGGGGTGTTCGGCGACTTTGAGGAACCGGTCGACGGACTTACCGGGGGAGAGGACGGCGCAACGGACTACGAGGTCCGCGCTGTCGTATACGACTCGGAAGACGAGCCCGTTACCGGAGAGATCAAGACGTTCACCACTGCGGGCCCGGGCCACTACGATCGGGTCCAGGCACTTGCGGTCAGTGCGGTGAGTAACGACGGGAACTACCTCTACAGCGCCGCGAGCGATGAAGAAGTCCAGAAGATCGACATAAGCGGTCAGGAGCCGGAGCGTGTCTGGATCTACGACGGGCATGGTGGTACGGTGAACGACGCGATTGTCGATGAGGAGGGGATGCTCTACTCAGCGTCGGTTTCCGGGGTGCACAAGATCGATCCGGAGGGCGACGAGCCAACGGTGGAGTGGACCAAGACCGGTGGCGACTTGCGTGGATCCCCGCAGTCCCTGGCGTTGGGTGCAGATGACGATGTCCTCTACGTAGGAGTGAGCACAATTATGGACAAGGGCGTTGTCGCGCTCACGGACCTGGAGGGCGACTCCCCGGAGGAGACTTGGGGCGAGAACTACTACGAAGACCTTATCGATACTCCCGACGCCCTCGTCTACGACGCCACGGACAACGTTCTCTACACCGGCGGCGGCGACGGTGGAGTCAGCGAAGGGGGAGAGATTCATCGCATCGGCAACCTCGACGGCAACTCGCCCGAAGCCGACTGGAAGATCGTCGATTATCCCGAAGAAGTCGACGAAGCCGATAACCCCGATGAGTGGGATGAGCGCGACCTGGAAGACGAAAACGTCAACGTATTCACGCGGATACGAGCACTTGAGGTCGATGGCGAGGGCAATCTCTACGTCGGCGGCGACAACTCGCGGGTACGGCGATTCGAGCCCACCGCTGACCAGCTCGGAGCGCGATCATGGAACTACTCCGGCCTCGGGTCGAATGTGACCGACCTCGTCCTTGACGACGCGGGTAACCTCTTTGGCAGCTCGTACGGCGGCCAGAGCGGCGGCCATGTCAACCAACTGGAACAGCTCAGCGACGGCGACGATGTCGAGAGTGTCTGGTCGTATCGCGGTCATCCCGTTTCGGCACACGCCGTGGCAATAGGAGCCGACGGCGACGTCTTCAGCGGCGACAGCAACGGGAGAATCCACAAGAGCAGCCAGGGCGAAGGCGAATGGGTGTACTGAGCACGGGGCCACGTGGCCTCGAGATGAAGGTGTACTCCGGTTCCGCCTAACTGTCCGAGTTTTGGAGCAAAACGACAGGGCCAAGCTCTGGGTGCTTCGCATGCATTTGCATCCAGGGTTCGGCCCTTTGTGGTCCCAATCGGGATACGCCCCCCCTACCCGTTTCGGACACCCGGAGCCTCCGGGAACCGGCCGGCTTACGGGATGGCACGTCCTCACGTTCGTTGCTTGCCGAGAAAGCGTGTCCGCGGTTCAACGCATGTGCCGTACACGGAACGATGTGGGTGATTCCCCGGTCTCTCGGAGGAAGGCAGTGTTAAATGTGGTCTTGGAGTTGAAGCCGACCGTAAACGCAATGTCCAGCACCGATTTATCCGGCCGGGATATGAGCAGGCTGCGTGCCTCCTCAACGCGACGCTTGTTGATGAACGCTCGAAAGCTGGTTTCCATGTGGGTCTTCAGTAGCGCCGACAGCTGGTGACTCCGAATGCCCAACGCATTGCTCAACGATTGAACCGAGATATCCGGATCCCGGTACACCTGCTCCACATCCATTAGGTGGGTCAGCCGTTCCATGGTGTCGCGCGGTACGGAAGGCGCCCGGGGAGAAGCCGCTTCGGAGGCGGAGGGCTGGGCGGTCCCTGCCGGCACGGCGTCGACGAGGCTCGGGCTGCACCGGTGGTGGTACAAGAAGAAGACGATGATAAGGCCGGCGTTTGTTACCGAAAGCACCACGACCAGCACCGCGCTCCGGAGATGGTGGGCGAGCAGCAAGAGCGACGATGCGACAAGAACTGCCAGAAGAAACAGAAACAGAAAACGGATCGCCTGAGCGTTTCGGCAAGCTCCGGAGCGCAACACCGATCTGACCGTTATCACGGCCCCCAGGAGGAACGCCAACAGCCATAGATCCGCCGTCACCGCTGCCACGAGTACCGCCGGGCTGCCGTAATGGTCAGGCAGCACCGCATGCGCAGCAGCCTGACCGCGCGCCGCAGGAGGCACGGCAACGGCGAGAAACAGCAGAACGGCCACAGCAGGGAGCATCTGCACGCCAACCACCGCGGGGCGTACCCGATTGCCCGAGATGCTCCGGGTGTACGCGTACACGGCAGGGCCGATCATGAAGGTTGCCGCCAGATCGCTATGAATGAGCCACGGGACACGGTACATGATGCCGGCCCGATATGCCCAGAAATACGCGGCCAGATATCCTGTAAGGAAGAAGAGGGCGATAAGGAAGCAGCTTGTTGCCCGTGTTTTCCGGCGAGCGAGTGCCTCGAGAACGGCGCACACCCACAGAAGCAATGCGTGAGAAAACAGGATGTAGTCCACAATGAGACCCATCGCCGGGTTCCTGATGCCCACGTGCGTGCACTGAGGCACCGTGCTCATTTGTTTAGTATTCCAGAATCCCAAGCCCGTCAAGCACCTCCGGCAGACGAAAACGCCTGAAGGACGTTCCGGTTTTCGAAAGCAGAACGCGCTGACCTCCGCCCCACGCTACAATTCCCGCATAGCTAGGGAAGCAGAGGAGGCTAAGCCATGCCAAGGACAATGCTGAGCGGGGGGGTGGTGCTGCGCACACTGCTGGTGGCGGGGTTCGCGATCGCCCTGGTTGCCGGCTGCAATCTCGGAACCGGCCCGGAGCCGGATGACGAGGTTGAAAACGGCGAGGAGCCGGATGACGGGGACGATGGGTTTACGGAGATGCTGGAGAAGCTGGGGATAAGAGTCGATTCGGTTCCTGACCGGCTGGACCCGGACGGGAACCCCGTCGACGAAGACAGCAACCCGTTGGGGGGTCGTCAAACAACGCTGATGCGTCACGTCGACGTCTTCTTCACCGGTCTGGAAGACAGGGTGACCGGCAGCAGCTACGGCGCCGGATTCTGGGACGCCGATCTCCAGAGCATCGACGACGCCGAGGATACGGACGACTCGTGGACTCGGTTCTTCCACCGGAGCGTGGAGATCGACCTCACCGGAGACGGCCGCGACGAAGTTGTCGTGATGTACTACAACGACGACACGGAGGAGATCGTCTTTCGCGTGCTCAATCCCACCGCCGGGACGTACCGGAACGCGGCCACGTTTCCCCATCAGGAAGTCTGCCTCGGCGACGACTTCTGGTACCGGCAGGACATCGAGGCCGCGGATATCACCGGAGACGGCAAGCCTGAGATCCTCGTGGTCAACGCCGATCGGTTCATGATTCTGGACACCGACTTCACCACTCTCCACGACCAAGACGTCCCGCCGCTCGACGATGACCCGGACAAGGTGGTCGCGCGTATCGCTACCGCCGACTTCACCGAGGACGGACGCTCGGAGATCGTCTTGGTCAACGGGTATAGTGGCCGACACCACGCCGCCAGAGGGTTCGTGTACGACTGGGGCGACGGCGGCCCGCGAATTCTGCACGGAGGGAATACGGGCTTCGAGTTCGACAACGAAGTCAACGTAGCCGACGTCGCGACCGGCGACTTCAACGGCAACGGGATTCCGCAGATCGCCTTCGCCGGCAACAAGGACGACGGCGACGGGAATTGGTGCCACTACAGGGTGATGGACGTGTCGCGCGATCCGGACGGCCGGCTCCATTTCGACGTGCTCGACACCATAATCGGCCAGGACGAGACGCCCCAACACCGGTTCGTTCCCGTCGACACGGGCGACCTCACCGGGAACGGAAGGGACGAGATCGTCGCGTACAACACGGTGCTGCGGCTCAACGACGACGGCGGCCTCGAACGGCTCGGAACGGTCAGCGAGCCGAACCAATCGATGTTGCGCGTAGGAGACGCAACCGGAAACGGGAAGGCCGATATCGTCCTGGGCCTGAGAAACAGAGACGGGTTGCAGATCTGGTCGGTGAACACGGCAGGCGACCTGGAGATAACGCGCATGACCACGCCCACGGACCGGCACGAGCGCTCGGGTTCTCTCTGTCTGCCGGATGTACAAGGAAGGAGCAACATCGTATCGTACCTCGGGCACTCGCTCCAGTTCACCGATCCCCGGATCATCGCGGCTCTGGCCTCTCCCCCGTACTGGGACGGATTGGACCAGAACCTGGGCGGCACGTCGCTCTCGTTCGGGCAGAGCGAGAGCACGACCACCGAAATTGAAAACAGCTACGGGTTCCAGACGTCGTGGTCGGTCGGGACGAAGATAGGGTTCAACGTCTTCGGTATCGGCGCGGAAGCGGAGATCAAGGCGGTCTTCGAGCAAGGCTTCACGCGATCGTTCGCCGAGAGCACGCAGACGACGGTGACACGCCAGTTCACCACGGTTGCCGGAGAAGACAGCGTGGTCTTCGCGTGCGTCCCATTCGACGTCTACTACTACGAGATCGTCAGCTCCAACGATCCCGAAAGCGTCGGGGAAGAGATCTCGATCAACATCCCCCGCAGACCGATCCTCACGTCCCAAAGTAGGGACTACTACAACGCGCACAACGGAGACGGCGTCGATATCGACAGCTCGGTACTGGGGCATGCGCCGGGAGACCCGTTCTCGTACCCCACGTACGACGATATGCGCGAGATCAGATCCCGGCACGGCGACGGGTTGTACACGTCGAGCGGCAACGCGATCAGCGTCGGTCAGGGCACCGGGTACCACACGCTGTCGATCGACGACCTGACAACGGAGAGGGAGAGCTTCAAGTACACGCAGTCGATCGGTATGCAGGCGCAGGTCTCGGCGGTCGGAGTGCTCGTGGGGAGCGGGTTCAAATTCGAGTACGGCTACGAATACTCGACCAGCATGACCGATGGGACCCACGTCGCGGTCAGCGTCGGCCATCTACGAGACGCGGACGAGTACCAGAGCCACCAGTATACGTTCGGTTTGATGGCCTACCCGGAACGAGCGGGCGATCAAGAGTTCACCGTCGTGACGTGCTGGGTGGAGGAGTAACGTTCAGCGGATCGGTCGGTCGTATTCGCGGAAGGAGCCGGGTGTCGCTTGTTTCTTCACGCTTGGCGCGCAAGCGCCCCGGTTCCTCAGACAGGTTTTGATCCGGGATCTCGGACCGGATGCGTCCAGCTTCTTGTATCTTCTTCTGCAATGTCTCGACTCATGACTCAATCTGACCGTACGCCGCAGGAAGAAGAGCGCCAACAAGCGCAGCCCGCGGCCTTGCGTGGTAGCTTGGTTTTGCACCAGAGCCGGGCATCAGCCGGGAACCGGCAAACGGATGAGCAAGACGGCCCCACTCTTTTCCGTGTCCGCCGTAAACGTGGCTCCGATCTGCTCGGCCTGTGCGGCAACGATCTGCAGCCCAAGGCCGTCATGCGGTCCGCCGGGGGTCCCCTCCGGCAATCCCGGGCCATTGTCGGAAACCTGGATACAGAGCGAGTCACCGTCGTGCTCGAGCTGTACGCTGATCTCCGTGCGCTCCTCGCTATCCTCGGGGACGGCGTATTTGAATGCGTTTGTCACGAGCTCGTTTAGCATGAGGCCAAGCGGCAGTGCCGTCCGCACGGGAAGTCCAATGGCCTCCGCCGGAAACCGGCAAGTAAGCCTGCAGTCCGAGGAGGGATATAGCGACTGGGCATCGCTACACAACACGCGGAGGAACTCAATTACATCAATAGTCTGGTAATGTCCGGCTTGGTTGAGAGTCTCGTGCATCCGCAGCACGCTCCGTACGCGCGAGTTCGACTCAGCGAGAGCCTCGCGCGCCTCCGTGGACTCGGTTCGACCGGCGGCGAGGCCGAGCAACGAGCTTATCAAGGTGAGACTGTTCTTGACTCTGTGCTGGACTTCACGGAGCAGCTGCTGCTTCTCATCCAGAAGCCGCTCGACCTGCAACCGGCTCTCATGCAGCTCGGTGACGTCTCGAACGAGAACGAGCGTAGCCGGGCTCTGAGGGCTCTCGATCGCCCGTATCGAAAGGACAAGGTAGCGGCCGTTGAGTGAGATCGGTCCGTCCATTCCAAGGCTCCGGAACTCCGTTTCCGCGCCGTTCAGCACCTCCCGTAGCCGCTCCGGAGGCACAGCGGCGGAAAGCACCGAGGTTAAATCCCGTGAAACCAGAGGCCCATCGTCGATTCCAACCAGTTCCTTCGCCCTGCGATTAGCTCGGACCACTATGTTGTCCCGGTTGAGCTCGATGACACCGTTCGGCGTAGCTTCCAGAAATGCCTCCAGGTGTCGCTTGGACTCCAGAAGCTCGGAGGTAATCTGCCTCTCATGGAGCGAATCCGCCCCCAGCAGACGGCCGGCGTACTTCTGAGCGTTGCCGGCTGCAAGGTCTGCGATCACCTCCAGGATGGTATCCTTGAGCTCCCCGAAGGGCGCCTTCGCGAGATAGGCGTCGAGCCGGCACCCTTCCGGCGGTGCGGGGTCCTCGACGGCAATAGCCGACACCACAACCAGAAACATGGAGCGGGTCCGCTCGTCCGATCGGAGGAGCCGACAGAGCTCGTCGCCGTCCATCTCGGGCATAACCCGGTCCACGATCGCCAGATCCGGGACATCCTCACGTACGGACGCAAGCGCCTCCATGCCGGTGGATGCTATCCGGACGCTGTATCCGTGGTTTGTAAGAACGTCATTGAAAAACGACGTTAGTGCCGAGTTGTTGTCGACTACCAGAATCGTACGTATCGTGCTTGGCATACGCCCCTATCCGCAGTCCGGAAGCTCAAGCCGTTGTGCAAGCGTGGCGAACTGGGCACACAACTGATCGTGACGCTGCGCCAGAGCCCCGGAAGATTCACCGTTTCTCGCCGCGGTTTGAACTTCCCGGGCGATCTCTGCCAAGCGGATACACTCGAAGTTTTCCGCGGCTCCGGCTATAGCGTGCGCTGCCCGACCGGCCACCTCATTATCATCCGAAGCTATGGCGGACTCCAGCTCTCTGAGCTGTGAGGCCGTATCTTGGACGAATGCGCGGACCATGCTCCGGTAGGTTTCGACCGAAATTCCGAGCTCCGCGGCTTTGCTTTCAAACGAGCGGTTTTCCAAGACGCTGCCCCCTATCGCACGCTCAAGCGACGAAGATCGTAGC
>PWGF01000191.1 GCA_003554375.1 Spirochaetaceae bacterium | reverse complement strand
TTATCGGCTAATTATTTACAGGCCGAATACATCCCTGCCGAGGAAGAGAGCGTTTTCTCCGAGTCCCACGTGCTTGTAGAGGACGATTCGCTTTTCGCGGTTGTCAGAGTAGATGAGTCGTGGCATCTCGGGAGGTTCAACGATGGACTGGAGCTTGAGGCGCGAACCGATCGCGCCGTGAATCCGGACACGTACCTGGCGCGGGAAGACGGCTACATCTGGGCCCAAGACGATGAAGGGCGCATCGGCTCATTCAGTATCGACGATCTGGCGGCACACGGAGAATAGCTGGGGTCAGCGCAGACAAGGAATGTCTCGTTGCGGTGGTAGCCGAAGGATAGCTGGGGTAATGGCGCGTTGAGACCTATCCGCGTTAACATCGAACGAGGTGGGAAACGGTACCAACACACAATCAACTGGAGAGGAGTGTACTGTGGAGTCCGGGAAAAACGTATTTGCTGGACGGACGATTCATGTCGTTCGGGATCTATCAGTGGACGAGCAAGTGTATCTCTACGAAAAGTCTCGACTGATCAAGGAGGCGTTTCTTGCCGGAGACCGTCGGGAGATGGACCGGTTCCGGTTGAGCGACCAAGACCTCTGTGTCTATCTCGCTTTCCTTGAAGATTCCACGCGCACGAAAGAGAGCTTCCGGAACGCTGCGAAGTTTCACAACGTCAAAGTCAATGATTTCACATCAGCCGGATCGAGCTTCAACAAGAACGAGAGCGTAACAGACACCATGAAGATGCTGGCGGGATACAGCACGCGGAGCATCTTCGTGGTGCGAAGTCGCATGGAGGGGGTGTGTCGTTGGTTGGAGCGGGCGGTCTCTGACCACACCAAGAAACTGGGCTTACCGCGCCCGGCGTTTATCAACGGTGGGGACGGTCGACATGAACATCCAACACAGGAGTTCCTGGACGAGTTTAGTTTCCTAGAGCAGATGAACTGGGACAGGTCCCATCTCCATATTGCGCTGGTGGGAGACCTGTTTCACGGGAGGACAGTCCATTCGAAGGCGGATGGGCTCCGGATATTCCAGAAGGTAGAAGTGGATCTTATTGCGCCGCCTGAGCTCGCAATGCCGCCGTATTACGTAGATCAGATGCAACGGGCAGGTTTTTCGGTGCGCTTCTTCCCTTCCATCCAGGCGTATCTAGATCAGAAGCATGTGGCAAAGGTATGGTATTTCACTCGCTTGCAGCTTGAGCGGATGGGCGATCAGCTCCTGGAAAAAGCCGATAAGCTGAGGTCGGCTGTTACCTTCGATCGGACGTACATGGACCGCGTTCTGGAGGGAACAAGCTTCTATCATCCGCTTCCTCGGCACAGCGCCACGCCGACGATTCCGGCATTTCTCGACAGAACCCCTCTCAACGGATGGGATCGCCAATCCATGAACGGGCTGTTCACCCGGATTGCCGAGCTCGGGTTGGTAGGGGGAAATCTCGGAGCGGACTTTGCCGGAGAGTCAAGGAAGGCTCCGGAGTTCCCCGACGATTTCGTCGAAGAGGTAGGGGTTTCCGAGAGTCGGAAGCCCAACTACAAGATTGGCATCAAGCCGGTGGACAATGGGGTAGTCATAGACCACATAGGCAAAGGGAAGTCACCGGAGGAGATATGGGAGCACATCGACAAGATCCGCTCCATTCTGGATCTGAACGTTCTCAGCTCACACGGGGTGTATTACTCCGCGACCGACGGGGCAAGCAAAGGGATCATATCGTTGCCGGACTTCGCTCGTTTTGACGATAGGCAGATCAAGATGCTTGGTGCTATCGCTCCCGGGTGTACTTTCAACATGATTGCCAATGGCGCGGTGAAGGAGAAGTACCGCTTACGAATGCCGCGACGTGTGTACGACTTGGATCAGATCTCCTGCAAGAACGAAGACTGCGTCTCGCACTGGGAGCAGCACGAACATGTGGTTCCGGAGTTCCATCGCTCCGCCGAGAACACCTTTGTATGCATGTATTGCGAGCGCCCGCACGACTTTCGCGAGATCTGGTAGGCGCTCTATAGCGCTTCGGTTCTGCCGAATAGGCGTTGGAAGAAACGGATCACGGCCCGGAAGATCCGCTTGAGGAGGCCGGGGTTGCGCAACCGCTCGAGGCGGGTGTGAGCTTCCGCAAGCTCCTCCGTGGAGAGTGACTTCCGGTGAAGATTCTCGTCCAGCTCCATCTCCAGAAGCTCAGCGGAGTCCATTTTGTCCATAACGCGTACGGTCACCGACGTCCAGCCCAAACGACGCGCTGCCTCCAGCCGCCGTTGCCCCGCAATGAGCTCATTCTGACTGTTTATGACAATAGGGTTCATAAGGCCGTGGCGGCGCAGACTCTCCATGAGGGGGGTAAGGTCCCCCAAGGAGCTTCGTACGCGGCGCCGGACCACAATGTCGTCTATGGGCAACTGCATCCGTTTGCTGCCTCTATTCGCTGGTCTGTCCCGGACTCGGCTTGACTGACAACGCCGTACCGGGAGCTCTACCGATACTGTCGCGAGGATCACGCCTCGGCGCTTCTGGAGCACACAAGCAGCATCCGACTCCTCTCTCTGCGGCCGTGCCCGCTGCGGGCTGCAAGGAGCTCACTGAGCGCCCTCACGGAAGCTCATCAGTTCCCCCGTATGCGCTAATCGAGGAAGGGATTCACGTCTTCCTCGTCTTCGTCCTCGTCTTCATCAAAAGTCCAATCGTCGTAGAAGCTGTCGATGTCTTCTTCGTCGAGAGGATCGTCCCAGTCCTCGTCCGTTCCATCCAGGTCGTCTATATCATCCCAGTCCATTGTTGGCTCGTCCTCTAGATCCGGATCGTCGGGGTCCGTTCCGAGTTCTCGTCCCGGGGTTATAGGATCGGTGCTCACGGGAGCATCGCGATCATCAGGCTCGGCTGTCTCGACACTGTCAAGATCGAGCTCTTCAGCGTCTGCACCTTCCTGGAGCAGCTCGTCCTCGCGGTCCCATCCTTCAAGCGCCGCGTCCCACTCTTCGCCCCACGCGTCATCCCTGTCGTCGGGGTGCACCGCGGGATCCTGTGTCCAGTCCTCCTCGAAGGAACCGGCCGGAGAGAACCCAAACTCCTCCTCCAGGTCGACATCTGCACGAGGTGATGCGCTCATGGCTTCGTCGACCGTCGGTAGCGCGATGCGCTCGGCAAACTCTTCACCTGGACGAAGCCCCCGTGAGGTTGCCGTTCTGCGCAGCCGGTCGATGTCACGCTCCACTTGCCGTTGGTATTCGGGGCCTACGGGATGATAGTCGGTCGGCTCGGTCCCGGAGAGGAAGAGTTCCTCGCGGGAAGGGCCGGTATAGTCTGAGGTTACGAGCAAGCCGGTTTCCGGTGAGATCTTCAGCTCGCGTATCCCATCCTCGGGTCGGGGAATATCGATCGGCTCATAGTCTTCATGAATTTCATTCATGAAATCGGTCCACAATGGGCCTGCGAGTGCGGCCCCGTACTGCTCAGTTCCAAGAGTGTGCCGGCCGCGGTCAAATCCAAACCACATCGTCGTCGTGTAGTACGGTGAATATCCGATGACCCAGCCATCCTGCCAGTTCTGCGTCGTCCCGGTCTTGGCAGCCATGTCCATTATCGGTTCCCGTGAGCGCAAAGTGCCGCTTTCTTCCCGGTGATCGAAGGTGGAGCGCATGAGGTCGGTCATGATGTAAGCGGTCTGGGGGCTCACGATCTGCTGCTCGCGTCCACGATCGCGTTGCTCCAGCCGGAGCTCCCGTTCGGGCTCGGCAACGATACTGCCGTCCCGGTCCTCCACGTATCGTACGGCAAGAGGATCTACTCGCCGCCCTTGGTTGGCCAAGGTGGCGAATGCTCGTGTCATCTCCAGTGGGCTGACTACCGCGATCCCGAGAGCTACCGGATAGCGCCGCTCTAGATTCCGGCTCGGCATTTGGTCTTCGCCGATTCCGAGCAGCCGCGCAGAGGTGTTCAAGGCGTTCGTGAATCCGACACGGTTGAATACGCTAATCGAAGGAATATTGAAGGATCGTGCCAGCGCCTCGCGCACGGTTACAGGGCCCCACCAGTTACCGCCGTAGTTTCTTGGCCGATAGGTTGAGCCGTCATCGTTGCGGAAGACGACCGGTGCATCATATAGGATTGTAGCCGGTGTAACCTCTCGCTTTTCGATTGCTGCGGCGTAGTAGAGCGGCTTGAAAGCGCTTCCGGGTTCCAGACGGCCATCTACCGCGCGGTTTAGCTGATTGATCGTCTCGAACTCGCTTCCGCCGATCATTGTGATTATGTGCCCGGATTCCTGCTCCATAGTGACCAGCGCGGCTTCGACGCGGCCGGCGCTGCGTTCTTCGCGCCGCGTCAGATGCGAACGCTGAAGCGCCTGTTGGAGCGACTGATCCTGCGTGCTTCCGAAAATAAGGTTAGCCGCCGAAAGAATCGGGCCAAGCTCGTCGTGATAGTAATCCTTTGCGCGTGCACTGGTCTTGGCCTCGGCCAGGCGCAGGTCCGGCAGGTCGAACGTAAGTGCCAGAAGGTCCACAATGGGGAGGAGTTCTTCTTCGGCAAGCTCTCTGGCTATACGCCGCTGCTCTTCAACGCGCCGGTTGGCTCGATCCAACCCTTCGCGCAGATAGCGCTCACCGATGCGTTGGTACTCGAGGTCGAGCGTAGTGTGTACAGTGTATCCTGCGCGGTTAATGTTGACCGGTCGGCCGAGCAGAATATCGCCCTCCAGTTGACCCCGAACATACTCGCTGAAGTAGGGAGCTTCGTCCTCCCGATCCAAGAAAGCCGTGGAAGCGGACCCTCGGGTGAAATCGTAGTGCATCCAGTATTCCTCGAACGAATAGTCCGCCTCCTCTTGACTGAGGTAGCCTGCTGAGACCATCTCGTTGAGGATCACTCTCTGCATGTTGCGCGCCCGTTGCGGCGACCGGAAAGGCGAGTAACGGGACGGATTGGCTAGTTGGATTACCAGCATGACCGATTCGGCGGGGGTGAGCTCCTCGGCCGACCGGTTGAAGTAGTAGTTACTTGCGGCTTGCACCCCCCACGTCCCGTGCCCGAAATACATCTTGTTGAGATACTCCTCAAGGATTTCGTGCTTGGTCCAGGAACGTTCGAGCTGGAAGGCCCACCACAGCTCCCGTAGCTTCCTTGCATAGGAGATGTCTCCGCGGTCGTCAAACATATGCCCGGCAAGCTGCTGGGTAATGGTGCTTCCGCCTGAGACGTAGCTTCCCCGGAGGATATTCCACGCGGCGCGGAAAGTGCCTCTGAAGCTGAAACCAGGATGCTCGAAGAACTCCCGGTCTTCCCGAACTATGAGGGCATAGATTAGGTGTCGTGGCACATCGTCAATGGAAATGAGTTCACGGTGCTCGTCTCCGTAGTACTCAGTTATGAAGCGCCCTTCGCGATCCAATACCCGGGTAGGCAACGCGAGCGAAGTATCCCCGTACTCGTCGAGATCCCGAATGTTCTGAGATGCGGCAAGGGCGAGCCCAAGGCTGATCCCCACAGCCAGAGCGATGAATGCGGCAAATCCGACCAAAAGATTGAGGAGTATCTTGCGCTTACGGGGCAGCTTCATATGGCCAAATTACGGGGCGGTATGCCCTTTGTCAAGGTGCCGAGCCAATGTCATAATCCGATGCGCTAAAAGCAATTGCTTGCTGCTCCTTTTGCCCGCTCACAGCATCGGGCGCGTCCCTCCGGGTAAGGAGGCACGGACGCGGCGGTGCGGACAAAAAAGGGCCGGCTCTGCAGAACCGGCCCAGACCGTTCGGTTATCGGCTTACAATAGTAAACTGGGAGGGGAACTATGTGTAGCCGATATAACCAGTGTCGTCATACGACGACAAACCTTTACCAAATTCTTACTCCCTTTTGCGACAAACGACAACCCCCTTACTGCTCATCCGCTGCGTCTTTCCAGGATCGAAGCGGCCCAGGCGCGGGAGCAGTCAATCTTCCTCTCGATCAGCTCCGTCAGCCGGCCTGAAGACAACGAGATCCTCGGTTTCGATCCCCATGATGGAGTAGTCGCCGTCTTCGTTGTCGCGTATCTCGATGTGGTAACTCTCTCCGACGCGGAAGCGGACGTAGCGCTCTTTTGTCGTTCCCCTTCTTCGTACTACGAGGCGGCGGATACCGGGTCGAATCTCCGTCTCGGTTCGGATGCGGTCGCTGATTACGGTCCCGTCGAGAAACAGTCGTGTCCCGGGAGGCGCGTCTAGGTAGAGCGTAGCGGCTTGGAACTCTAGACTTAGGGTGGTCGAAGTAACGGTGCCCTGTTGGACACCGACAGTCTTCCGAACCGGTGTGTAACCGGGTGCTTCCACCCGAAGACTCTGGAATCCGGTCGGTGCGATGATCTCCCCGCGATCTTCGTCGATTCGAGGCTCTTCGCCGTTCAAGAACAGACGCGCATTAGTCAGCGACGGGGGCGGCAGATCCTCTGTCTTCGCCAACCGGTCGCTCTCCGGGGGCGCGTGAAAGTCGACCGATACGGCTCCTTCATTGCGGGCAACAGTGTGAATAGTAACTTCAAACGGTGAGTCCAGCGCTTCGTCGGAGATGCCTTTGCCTAGTGGCGCCAGACGGAACACCACCGGATACGCGGTGGCTGGAAGGTCGGCGACGCTGTCTGCGCGACCGCCAGGAGGGGGAGCGGGTTCCTGCACTGATACTCGGAGGAACTTCCGCTCGCTCTCCTCGGCAGGCATGAAGTGTAGCCGGCGGGCGCGGGTTTGTATCCTTCTGTCGGGGGATTCCTCTAAGATATTGTGTGCGATTTCGCCAAAGAGGAGTGCCGCGACGGTTATATGCCCCTCCTGCAAGCGTGGCGGGCCGGCAATCTCCAACTCGAACGCATCGATGAAACGCGGATCATCGAGCGTAATAGGCAACAGGTGCGTGAAGCGCAGTTGCAGCGTTTCCCGCTCGGGATCGGCAGCGGATATGCGGCGCGGCTCGAGCAGATAGCCGGTCAACGGTTCCTCCGCAAAGAGATGCGACGGTGCCCCGAGGACAAGGAGAACGAGGAGGACTGAGGACCATACTGTGGTTTCGAGTAAGCCGTTCCGGTACTTCATCTGCTCAATTGCGGCACATGCGCCGCGGGATTGACGGGCTCGCCGTGCACGTGTACCTCGAAATGGAGGTGCGCGCCGGTCGTGAGACCGGTATTCCCGACACGGCCTATAATCATACCGGAGGTCACCCGTTCATTCAACTCGACGTTGACTTGGCCCAGATGTGCGTACCGTGTCTCGTAGACTTCGTCGTGCTCGATCCGGACTTTGAGGCCGTATACTTGGTCGCGAGTGATCGAGGTGACGATTCCCCCTCGTGCAGCTCGAATTGCCGTACCGCTTGGGGCGGCAATGTCGACTCCCGTGTGAAAGGTCTGTCGCCCGGTGAACGGGCTGGGACGCGGACCGAACCCGGACGAGATCCGTCCGTCCGGTAGCGGATGGGTGAACCCCGGCTTCAAAAACTCCCGGCGCTCTTCTGCTGTGAAGTCTGCTCCGGGGAAGAAAGTGAACCGCCGGGGCCCCGAGCGCGTCCGAATATGGATCTCCACGCCGTCGTTCTCGTCCTCCGTGAGACGCTCGGCGAGAGCAGCTCCCAGATCGGAGCGAGGAGTTTCGGGAACGAATACGCCTGGGACGTTTGGGATCAGGAGATACCCGAGCACCGGAGCAACCTCCGGCGAGCTCAGCTCGTTGAGCGTAGCCAAGGACGCCTGTGACAGGGTAAGGCGCGAGGCAATGCGGAAGAAGTCGTCTCCATCCTCCAATCGATATTGATAGACCGTGAGGTTCTGACCGGCGCCCCCGATAATCTCTCCGCGGTGAGCTGCGCTTATGTCCTCCTGTAGCTGGCGAAAGACAGCATCTTCGCGGGATAGTTCGCGGATTTCCGGGTAGTGTCCGAATACCGGCAAGGCGGCGGAAATCAAGAGTACCACAGCGCTAGCGGCAGGCGCGGCGGCAGGTAGCCGGGAAGGGCGCGAACGCGATTCTGATTCTTTTACGCAGTCATTCTTCGGTGCGAGACGATCCCACAGCACATCCGATAGCTCCTAGGTATAGAATCGACAACAATACCGCCGGGATAAGAAGGTGCGCAGCCGCCAACACCGCGATGAGGTAAGCTCCGAGCACCACTCCCGCCACGGTAAGCACGGTTCGAGCCTTCGCTCTTGCTCGTGAGCGCGTCGAAACGGGCTCACTACTCCGGCGCCGTCTGACAAACGTACCAATCACGGCGAATCCGATCGCTACGGCCACGCCGAGGGCGTATATGTGCGGGAAGTTCACTGAGAGAGCGTACAGCGGCAACACCAAAACGGTTGCCGCCAGAGCCGCTCCCACGACAATAGCGGCAAGCCCTGCAAGCAGCCGTCCGAGCGTCAGATATCCCACAAGGAGATTGCGCACCGCGCGGCTTCCCTTTGAGCCTCGGGCAACGCCGGATTCGTCGGAGCGGATATCCCGCCGCCCTGTCGAGTGGCTTGCTGTGAGATTACTGGTCTTCATACGCACGTTCATCGTTCTGGGCGTCCAGCTCGCTCCGGTACTGCTCAGCTGCTTCGCTTCGACCGCGTGCCTCGGCGACGTCGGCGAGGTCTCTGAGGGCTCGCTCCACCCCCGAGGCGTGAGTTATGGCGGTTGCCGTCGCCAGCGAACGGCGGAGATAAGATTCGGATTCCTCGTAGCGGCCGGCACGGTAACTAATCCGTCCCAGTGCGTGGAGGCTATCCATAATCCCTCGCGAGTTCTCTACCAGCTTGTCCAACTCCAGCGCCCCCTTAGCCCACTCGAATGCGGTGTCGTACTCGCCTCGAGTTGAGTACACGGAAGCAAGCATGTACTTGTTGGAGGCTCGACGTGTTCGGTCATCGCCTTGGCGGCGGTTTATCTCAAGCGCACTCCGCAGATGCTCTTCGGCAAGGTCGACCTCGTCTTCTCGGACGTAGGTGATACCCATGTGATGCAGTACGATCGCTCGCTCGATCGGGTGCTCCCGCCGGTCCAGCCCTTCCAGCGCGGCATTGAGCATCACGCGGGCTTCATCGGGACCGTGCGAGTCCAGCGCGATCATCGCCAGGTGGCAACGTGCCTCGGTTGCATGGCGTTTACTCTCGGCCGGCTCCGCGGCCTCGACTGCCAGGTCGAAGTATGTGCTCGCTCGGTCCGTCGCGCCGGTGGCGCGATGAGCTCGCCCGATACCGTTGTACGCGGCGGCCACTCGTTCCTGATCGTCCACGGAGTGCGCATGTTCAAGAGCGATTCGGAAGAACTCGCTTGCTTCCTCGAATTCACCCCGGTCCAGGGCGCTGTTTCCGAACGTCAGGTACTGGGAGGCCCGATTGGCTTGGCGGGTAACCGGCTCCGGCTCCCGAGGCAGGCCGGCGCATCCAACCATTGCCTTCACGATCAATGCAAGCGAAGTGGCGCCTGCCAGAGTCGCCGCGGCCCTTTTCGCTGTCGCGTGCAATGGCAGGCGGCGGCCTCGCGGGGAGATGCGCCGGACTGGTAGCGCCTCAGAGGGCCGGCGCGTGCGAGAGAACCACCGGCAACGCGTTGGGAGCTCAGAACCGCGCATCACGTTCTCCTTCGAACGGAGCAGGAGCGGGCATGCGCTCCGGAATCCCACCGCGAACCAACGGGTTGTTCCGCACTCCCAGGAGCACGTCATGGCCGAGCTCGAGCGCTTCGCGGCCTTCTTCCAGCAGGCCCGCGATTTGCGGCGTTTGTGTGCCCACAAAGCGCGTCAAGGTATGGACTTCTCGCATGGTGTCCTCCATCTCGGCAAGCAGGTTGTCGACACGGCGATAGAGTTGCCCCTCGTCCTCCAGGATCATGGACGCCGACCCCGGCCCGAGGAGTTGTGGAATAATCCCCTCAGGATCCCGGAAGGTAGCGGCTGCCGCGGCTACGTCTTCGCTCAACCGCTCGACATTTGCAAGCGTCGCCTCCGCTTCGGCAACGGTTGTGTCCAAACGGCGGACGAGTTGGTTGGAGCTGCTTAGGAGCTCTCCAATGGGGCCTTCGAGCTGCGCGAGGACCTCCCGTTCCATCGTGCTCAGAGTTGCGTCGGCGCCGGCGATGAGCTCGAGAGTGGAATCGAGCAAGCGAGGGACTCGCTCAAGAATCGGATCGATGTCCGCGATTATCCGGGAGAGGGCGTCATCGGGACGCGAAACCACGACCCGTCCCTCTTCTCGAAGAGCTCGTCCCTCAGGGCTATCCCATGATGGGATGAAACTCTCGTCCGGAATAGGCTCGGTCTCGGCTATACCGCGATGGAGGAGTAACTCACCTCCGACCAGAGGGATCCCCGTGAGCTCGACAACCGAATCCTCGTCTACGAGATCGAGATATTGGCCTCGAACGAAGAATTCGATTTTCACGTTGTCTTCCTTGGTGAGCTCGTACCCACGAACACGGCCGATCTCGAAACCTTTGTATTCTACGCTCATCCCGGCAGAAAGGCCGGCGGCGCTGGAAACGGTGGTGTAGTAGGTGTGCGTAGGCTCAAACCATCCCTGCCCTGTACCGAGCGCAACGAGCACGACGAGGGCGAATCCAACGGCTGCCACAACAAAAAGGCCGACCAGCTGGGTTGCATATCGGATCTTGAACTTCATCTAGGGCCTCCTCCGTCATTTGCAGCCTCCTTCGGCAGGTGCTCGGGAGTGCTGCAGGAAGCTTGTTGCGATGATTCCGACCGGCTTGCAGGTCGGACCGGGTTTTGGTCGGTAGTCGCGTCGTCCGCCTGCGAAAATCCCTCCGCCGGCGCGTCGGGGGCGTCTTCTAATTCGGAGAATACCGCTGCGTGGAGCAGCTGTTGCGTCCGCTCATCCGAGGCTTCCAAGATCTGCCGCGTCCTTCCCGTGGACTCAACCGTTCCCTCGTCTACCAAGACGATTCGGTCAGCGATTCGGTGTGTCACCTCGGAGTTGTGGGTAACCATAATAAGCGTTCGTCCGTTGCGTCGCATCACTTCGAGCAGTTCCACCACGTTCCGGTACGCGTTTTCGTCGAGAAAGGTAGTGGGCTCGTCCAGAAAGAGGATTTCGGGATCGAGTATTGTGGCTCGGGCGAACGCCACAAGCTTGGCCTGGCCGGCGCTTAGCGTCGCCGGGCGGAGATCCGGGTTGCCCCGAAACCGGACGCGACGGAGAGCTTCATCGGTCTTGGCGTCGACGTCAGCCTGCGATATGTTCGGGTAGTGGAACTCGAGCGGCAGAGCCAGGTTGCGGCGGATGCTCATGTTCTGCCATAGCGCGGCATCCTGGAAAACGAAACCGATCAGACGTTTGTGGGCAGCTGCTTCACGGCGATTTAGCGAATCGATGGGACTGCTGAAGTGCCGCACCTCACCGGCGTCGATCGGTATAATACCCGCGGCAGCTCGGAGAAGTGTGGACTTACCGGAGCCCGCCGGACCGATGACCGCGGTCGTCTTCCCTTTGAGAAAAGAGACACTGACGTCGCGGAGGGCAGTAGTGTGTCCGAAGACAACGCTCACCGACGACAGCTCTACCGCCGGCTCTTCCCAATAGGGCGGAGTAGTTGCCGTCTCTGCGCTGGAAACTTGTTGGCTCATCGATAATGCTCGTCGCTGCCGTTTGTAAGACAGTATGCAGATTCATCGCGGCTCTTGTCGAGTCGCCTAAGCGTCATGTGGATGGAGTGCCCACAAAGCCGGGTGCTCACAAATACGAGACGAGCGTGATAACGGTGTTGGCGAGTATACACAGCACAACGCCGTGACCGACCGATCGGATTGCCCGTTGCGGAATCTCGGTGGCGGCGCGCGCCACCGCGAAGCCGTGATACGTGGCGACGAGCGCGATGATAACTCCGAATACGAGGCTCTTGGTGACGCTCGTGAAGAGATCGGTGAGCGTTACCGCGTCGAACAGCCCATAGACGTACACGTCGAAGGCGATAGGGCTTACGAACTGGGACACCGCATACGATCCAAGAAGACCGAAGACATTGAAGTATATGTTCAGTAGCACCACCGAAATGGTTACGCCAAGGAGTCGCGGCACCACTAGAAAGCTGATTGGATTTATCCCGGTGGCGAGATATGCTTCGATCTCGTGGCTGACGACGTTATGTCCCAACTCTGTGGTGATTGCGGTACCGCTTCGTGCTACCACGATGAAGGCGGTAAGAATCGGACCGAATTCACGGGTTATGACCGCAATTAGGATAACGAAGATCAGCTGCTCTTGGCCAAGAGCCGGGAGAAGGTTGAAGCCTTGGATGATAATAACCGCACCGATCGCGGCGCTCAGTGCCGCCACTACTGCCAACGCTTCCACGCCCGTGAACAGAACCTGCGCTACCAGTATCCTCGCGCGGGTCCGGCCGGAACTGAGATATTCCGGGATTGCCCGGAAGACTTCCACGGCGAAGCCCAGCGCGTAGAGGAGGTTGGATATGCGTTCGTTCACAGCGCGACCGATGCCGCTTACCACGGTTCCTCCCGACAGCCGCTCAGACCCGGCTCCTCTTGGGCCTAAGAGGAATCTATCGCGGGTAGCCCACGGCCCGCAACCGCATCAGGCGTCTTCGGCGCTGTTCTTGCCAATATCCAATACCTCGTTTACAGTCTCGAATACGGTGGAGCGACGCGGTGCCAAGAACGGTAGTATATAAGCCAAACTCGGTGATCTATTTTCAGGGGGATGTGGCCGACCGCGTTTTCGTGCTGAAGTCCGGACGTGTGACCCTTGTATCCAACGACATCGAGACCGGGGAGGAGATTCACGATTCCGTTACTACCGGAGAGTTCTTTGGTGTGCGGAGCGCTATTGGCCGCTATCCGCGCGAGGAAAACGCAATCGTCGTCTCTACGGCCCAAATTATTGCGTTTACCACCGCGGAATTCGAGCAGTTCGCTTCAACCAACACCCGCATCACGCTCAAGATGCTGAAGGTCTTCTCCAACCAGCTTCGCCGTATCCATGGCAAGGTTTCCAATCTCCTGGCTCAGAAACAGGAACAGGACTCGGAAGAAGGGCTGTTCCGGGTAGCAGAGTATTTCTCCCGTGTGAATCGGGCCAAGCAGGCGGCCTATGCCTTCCGCCGCTATCTGGAGATCTACCCGGGAGGTCGCTTCGCTTCGGAGGCCCAAGCTGGGCTGGATCGCCATGAGAAGGCAACCTCAACTGCTCGTAGAAGGGGAGCTCCGGATACATCCAACGGCGGAGATGTGACCGGTTCGGCGGCTGCGGGGCAGGAAGCTGCTGGTGAGGCTCGCCGGGCTTCGGCGCATGGCGGGGGCTCGGGCACAGCTACCGTGGATCCGGCTACGCAAACGGGGGCCACTGCGTCCGACGCTGACCGGCTTCTGGTCGAGGGCAGAGAGTTGACGGAGAAGGGGAGCTATCCGGAGGCGCTGAAGCGACTTCGGAGTGTTGCTTCGGCGGCTCCGGAACAGTACGCTCGCCAGGCAACTGTCGAAATCGGCCGCGTTCTGGAGGCGATGGGGGAGCCTGATCAGGCCATTCAAGAGCTGACGGCGCTGGTGCAGAAGTCCCCCCGTATGCCTGAGCTGGCCACGGCCTTAGTCATCCTGGCACGTGGATACTTGGGAAAAGGGGAGAGTCAACGGGCTCTCGCTTTGCTTCGGAAAGCCAAATCGATCGCCGCGGACAGTGTTCAGGTTCGGCAGGAAGCGGACGAGTTGCTTCGAGAGCTCGGGGAGGGATGAGTAATGGAGCTCGGTTCTTCGGCGTTCGACCGGTTTGCCGTAACGTACGATCCAGGCGACATCATCTTCTGTGAGTATGAACCGGGGGATGCGTTCTACCTCATTCAGACAGGCCGGGTCCAGATCACAAAGATTGTCGGGGAAATCGAGAAGACTATCGATGTGTTGCATCCCGGAGAGATCTTCGGCGAGATGGCTATTCTCGAAGAAGAGCCGCGTTCGGCAAGCGCCGTCGCCATAGATCAGGTGCGAGTGCTCGAGTTCAATCGCGCGAACTTCGACGTACTGATGCAGGGCAACCCGCAGATCGCCTTGAAGCTACTGAAGTTGCTCTCCAAGCGGATCTATGATCAACGGCGTCGTTTCATGATTCTGAAGCTGGAGGATCCCCAAGCGCGGGTGGGGGACGTGTTTCTGATGCTGAACGAGACGGACGCTGCTACCTACAGCGAAGGGAGTGTCCGCGCCTTCAGCATCCAGGTGGACGACGTCGCTCATTGGGCGGGTATGAGCCCCGAACAGTGCCGGCGCGTCCTAGATCATTTCGTTAATCAGGGGAGAATGGAAATCAGGTCGGAAGAGATCCGCGTGTTCAACATCAACGAGCTATCCCGCCTGGTTGCCACGCGCAGGAAAGGAGTGAAGCGGTAGCAGCCGTCCGGAACCCTTTGGGGATGTTGGGCGATTGCGAACGCTTACAGCTATAGCCAGGACGGGGACTCGAACCCCGGACCTGCTCATTACGAGTGAGCTGCTCTGCCACTGAGCTATCCTGGCGAATGCCGCATACCCTATACTAGCAAGCCTGTTCGATTCAAGACCCCAGGCGATCGACGCCCGGTGCCGCGCTGAACTCGTTTTGCAGGAGGATCATTTCGCATCCGGGACTGAACTCGCCTTGCGGATCGTCCGATAATGGGAGCGTGATACGCG
>PWGF01000422.1 GCA_003554375.1 Spirochaetaceae bacterium | reverse complement strand
GGTGACCATAGCGGAGGGGTCCCACCCGTTCCCATCCCGAACACGGAAGTTAAGCCCTCCAGCGCCGATGGTACTGCCATTCGGTGGGAGAGTAGGTCGTCGCCGGGCTTTTTCTATGTCCCCATAACCTTTCACATCGCCTCGGGAGCTTGTCGGTGCCGGATGGTCGGCAGGGGACTGGGAGTGGGCAGTAGTGCGCGGCTGCCGGTTTTCACGATTGGTGCGCCCTCCGTTGTGGCGCGGGCCTGCGGGCGAAGCCACAGTGCGGTGCCCGCGGCGCGATGCTTCTCTTGGAACGGCGGAGCGGCGGTACTGCCGTGCGTTATGGCGATGATCAGCTGTAAAGCGAGGCTTCATTGGCTTCACAAACGTTAGGGTTTCCGTCCAACTCAGTGCTACACGAGGCGGCGTTTTCGGTTGTCAACCGACGGATTTCGCTTGCAGGGCCTCGGGGGCTCTGATATCGTACGGAACGATCAAATCGGGCTTGCTCCGTGGTCGCGCGCCTCTAGGGGACCTGCGTTCTGGGGCCGGTGTGAAGGGGTACGCGTGCCGCGGGGATGGTTACACAGACTGGTTGGGAGGTAAGTGCTATGGCGGAACAAGGGCAGCGTGAGAAGTGGACTACGCGCTTAGGTTTCATTCTGGCCGCTGCGGGGAGCGCGGTCGGCCTCGGCAACATTTGGCGCTTCCCCTTCGTTGTCGGACAGAGCGGGGGCGCAGCGTTTGTCGTAATCTACCTCATTATTGTCGCGCTGATCGGTTACCCAATGATGGTAACGGAAACCAGCATTGGGCGTGCTGCAAAGAAGAACCCGATCGGAGCGTTCGCGAAGTTGGCTCCGAGCACCAAATGGTGGCTCGTTGGGGCCCTCGGCGTCCTCACTGGGTTCGTGATTCTCTCGTACTACTCGGTAGTCGCCGGGTGGTCGGTCGCGTACATCTTCCGAACGCTTACGGGTGCACTGACCGCCGGGACTGATTTCGAGGTAGCGTTTGGCGATTTCGTCGGCCGGACGTGGACACCGATTATCTGGCATCTGGTCTTCATGGCTCTCACGGTCGGTGTTATCGCCGGCGGCGTCGTGAAGGGAATTCAGCGTTGGGTGAAGATTCTGTGGCCGGTGATGGGCGTTCTGCTGTTGATTGTGATTATTCGCTCGGTCACCCTTCCTGGAGCAGGCGAGGGCGTTGCGTTCTTCCTGGCTCCCGACTTCACTCAGCTAACCGGTGAAGCTTTCCTCAACGCAATTGCTCAGGCGTTCTTCACGTTGAGCCTCGGCATGGGAATGTTTATCACATACGGAAGCTACCTGAGCGACAACGACAATGTGCCCGGTACTGCTACCCGTGTCATCGGATTGGATACGGGCGTTGCCATTCTGGCCGGGCTCATGATCTTCCCTGCGGTTTTCGCGATGGGACTCGAGCCTGCTGCCGGTCCGGGGCTGACGTTCATGACTTTGCCTGCGGTATTTGCGGAGATGCCGGCGGGCGTCTTCTTCGGGACCGTGTTCTTCATCCTGCTGTCGGTTGCGGCGCTCACTTCGGCAATTAGCTTGCTGGAGGTCGTGACGGCGTGGCTGATCGACGAGAAGGGATGGGCCCGGAAGAAAGCTGCCGTATTTCTCGGCGTGGTGATCTTTCTGGTGGGTATCCCTGCCAGCCTCGGGTATGGGGTGCTGTCAGGCGTCCAACTTCCGGTACTGGAAACGGATCTACTGGATACGTACGACTGGATTGCCAACAGCCTCTTCCTCCCGCTCGGTGGACTCTTCACGGCAATCTTTGCCGGCTGGGTCTGGGGACATCGGAACGCTGCCGCTGAGGCCAACAAGAGCGGCGTTGGGCTTGCTGTTGGAACGGTATATGGCTTCCTAATCCGCTTTATAGTGCCGATTGCGGTGGTTGCGGCGATGATCTTCACGATTTGGGGACATTTTGCGGGCTAAGCGTCTGCCGTCCTAAGCCGGGGCATGCGCCCGGCTTTCAGCCGATTCAGTCGCCATGCGGCGGGCACCGCCGTTTGGCGACGCGGCATTGGTCGCGAAGCAGAAAACTCGGATGTAGGACCGGGCCGACCTTCTACCAAGGTTGGCCCGGTCTTTTTCGGGAGGCGGGGCACGCCGACACGCTGCGCGGGAAGGCCCCTGGCCGGCAATTCTAAGGCGGAGCTTGCGCTCTCCGGGCATGCCGGGTATCCTCCCGGAGGGAGAAGTACTATGGCCGAGCATGAGGAACTGCAGCTGGTCACGTTTCAGCTGGGGCAAGAGCAGTACGGCATCAATATCATGGATGTCAAAGGCATTGTGAAGATTGAAGAGGTTCGGCCTATCCCTAGCGCTCCTCCTTACGTAGAAGGGATTTTCAACCTTCGGGGAGATATTATCCCCGTGATCAACCTCCATCGACGTTTTCACATCAAGCGACCGGAGCTGTCGGAGGAGGATCGGTTGCTGTCTGGATTCGTGATTGTCAACATAGACGGGATGCAGCTCGCGATTATCATAGACAAAGTGAATCGCGTAGTCACGGTGGACCGATCCGACATCCAACGACCACCGGAGATGATCTCCGGCATCGGCGCTGAGTATATCGAGGGAGTTGTCCAGCGCGAAGAAGGCTATCTGATCATCCTCAACGTACGCAGGTTGTTCAACATGAAGGAGCTTGCCCGACTGGGCGACGTAGGCAGGGCGTAACCTTTGCGGAGCTCTCCGTGGATGCTACAGTGCGCCGGCCTCGGACGGGTTGCCGTCGGGACGGCTACATTCGGTGCTTCCGGCCTGCAAGAACGCAACAAGGACCGTACCGAAAATCAGCGGACGCTTCCGAGGCTCGCATCGGAACTTCAGACACCAACAAGGAACGGCTGACATACCTGTATGATACCCGTAACACGTCCATTCATCCGTCGTCGCGATATGCGTGCTGTCCTCTCATGCATGGTCACCGACGAGCTCGGGCCTGGAGGGCTCCTTCGCGATTTCTTGTCCCTCGCTCAACAAACGTTTGATTGTGCGGGAGCGGCTGCGCTTCGGGAGTATCCGCGCGCAATCGGTGCGGCGTTCGACTTGATCGGACTGAAATCGGGTGACCGGTTGGCAATGTCACCGCTGGTACCGGCACTTTATCTGGATGTGTGCGCTGAGCGCGGCGTGAAGCCCATATTCATGGACGTAGAGGCGGGTCGAGGAACGATCGATCCGGAGCAGATCCCCTCGGGCGAATCGCGACCGAACGCGTTGTTGCTGGATGCGCCGCTCGGGCTGGCGCCTAAGCTCGACCGCGCTGCCTCTCTTTCGGAGCTTCCCATCATCGAGGATATTTCCCAGGCACTGGGCGCGCAGTGGGCGGG
>PWGF01000184.1 GCA_003554375.1 Spirochaetaceae bacterium | reverse complement strand
TGATTATATAACCAGCCGGAAAGGCTGGTTTAAATGGAGAGAATTAGCTCTTAAAGTCCTTGTCTATAATACCAAACAAATGCTGTACTGCCAAAGGGCTAAGGAGTTAAGCGTGAGCCTGTGGATCCCTGCAAAGTGACCACAGGCTCACCCTTTCGAGAAATAACGCAATAGGTTAATTGAGTTTAAACTATAAAAATCTAACTTTTTTTGAATCTCATAAGGTAAAAGAAAAATCTAGCTTGAGTTATTTCGGGATGAAGCCTCCTCCGTTTAAAAATTTCTCAGAAGGTACACACACATCAAGGACCATTCTGTTCAGGAGGCTATTCCCGCAATCCTTCAGGATGCAATCTTCGTTCTTGGTGTTAAAATCACCACTAAGAGGAGTATATTTCCACACATACTTTATTATAAATTTTTTTGACCTTTTCTGCTAAAGATTCCCAAGTATGATTTTTATCAACAAAGATCTGTCCGTTTTTCGATATTTTTTTTCTAGTAGCTTCATCTTTTAACAAGATTCTTAATTTGTTTTGAAAATCCATTTTATTCTCAAATAGCATACCAGTTTTTCCATCTTCAACAAACTCATTAATAGGTTGTATGTTCGGAGCTAAAACAGGAATGCCAAACGCCATAGCTTCAATAATTACAATTCCAAAGCCTTCATATTTTGTAGTTGTTATAAAAACATCAGCGTTTTTATACCAACTTTTCAATTCATCTTCCTCAACTCTGCCTGTAAATAGAACCCTTTCAGCGATTTCTAATTTTTCTGCAGTTTTTTGGATCTTATTTTTTATTGGTCCATCTCCAATTATAACGAGTTTTTGATTTTTATTTTTTAAGAAATTTTTTACATACTTTAACATTCTAATATGTCCCTTCCAGGGATGTAACTTCCCGACCGTGATCAATATATTATCTTTTGGATCCAAATCATATTTATTTATAACATCTACCTTATTTTCTAATTTTGTTATGTCCTTTTCGATACCACAATAGACTAATTCAAATTTTTCTGCGAGATCTTTTGTGATCGCTAATTTATTAATCGCTTGATTTCTGATGAATTCTGATATCACTATTACTTCATCTGATTTTTTAAGACAAGTTTCATTAATCAATTTTTTATATTCATATATCTTCTTACTTTTTGCATTTCTCATACCAATAAAACTAATTAAATGTGTGATAACTGGAGTTTCAGGTGAGATACATTTTGCAAGAATTGAAAGATATGATGCATGGTATATGTGTATAATATCGGGATTGAATTCCCCTATTGTTTTTTTAATATCATAGTAGCTTAGCATGGACGTCGTATTTGGAAGCTTTTTGAAATAAGGTCTTAATGTCTTTAAAAATTCTTCAAATAAAACATTAAAAAATGATTTTAAAGAATTCTCTTTCCTGAGCCATTCAAGCCCTGAAATAGTCCTCGGATAACTTTTATAGATAGATATACTTCCATTCTTGATTTTGTAATCATCTATGTTTTTTCTATAAGTATTGGTGGCAAGTATTCCAATTTCTACATCGTCAAAGTCAGATAACTTTTTTGATAAATTATAATTCAATTCTGCCACCCCACCTGAATTCTTATTGGATATATGATGAGGTAGTGTACCTATAACTAACACCTTCATTTTGATCACTATATTAATTGATGTAATTTTTGAAATTCCATTTTCTTTTTATTTAAATATGTAAGGGAATTAACAAGATTATAAACTCTTGTAAATCCTTTCGGATGTCCAGTCATAACGGCTATTTCGCCTTTCTTCTTTTTCACTTCTTTCATAAACATCTCAGTTTGCTTCATATTACTATTAAGATCCCAATTTAATGTAGAATATCCAAATAGTTTTTTTGCTTTTTTCAATATACTATTTTTATCTTTTTCAAGCTCTTTCATATATGGATATCCATTGCAGTTTGAGTTATAACTACTTTTTGTTCTCTTAGAACGTTGTAATAATTCAAAAAATCTCATAAATGTAGGTATTTTTTTTGTCAATATTGGAACCTCTAGAATGTCATTAGATTTATCGATTTTATTGATATCGTCCATATCTGGGTGATACGGATTCACATTTGAATATGCCTTTCGAAAGTCATAGTAGTTGGGTTCTCTAAAGTCATAAAACCATTTCCTTACAGTACTGTCAATTTTCAAACCCACCTTTTTCATGGCTTTGAAAACGTTCATGGATGGTTGTATGCAGTATGATCCTGATCTCAATGCTAAACATTCATAGTTAGTATCAATTGGCTTGAGCATTTTTTCTAAATCATTTTTTCCCTTATGCAACAAACCAGTCAAAGAATGGATGTCTTTTTCATCGCCCAAACCGTTTGGTGCTTCCGGCAATCTCCACCAATCATAATTAAGATTCCATTCCCCGTCGTCATAAACACCATCTATCCACTGTGGATGTAGATGTAATTGGACATCATGACCTCTTTTGACAGCATCTTGAAGTTGATCTTCGATGATTACATGTGGTTTGTATCCTAAATTTTTCTCTAGTTCTTCAGCATATTCTTTAAATTTCCAATATTCACACATCTCTGCAAAAATCGTGAATTTGGCACCGTGAGATTCGCATATCTCCATTATCTTATCTGTTGGCTTGACCATACAGTCTCTAACATCACCAGTTCCATTACCATATATCTCGTAATCCCCTGTAATTATTACTTTTGTCATCAAATCACTTTATAAATAACCCAAAGATTCCAATCTTTTTTTGATTATTTCATCCATCTCTTCTTTTTCTTCTGGTTTTTTTGTGTACCTATCAACTTTGTCTTTCCATTCATCAAGTTCTTTTTTCATTTTTACCTTCATCTTTTCATCATTTGAATTTTTAAATCTACCATTAGACATTCCAGGATACTTGATTAGATTTCCTTCGTTTTTTGTTTCATAATAAACACAATCTTTATTTTTGATATACCAAAATCTAGTTTCACCTTTCCTATCGATCAATGTTTGGCTTTGCTTTTCATGTGGGAATATATATTCAGAAAATTGCGATCTGTTCTTCGAAAGTTGGTTAAAACTCAATGGAGGCACCTGACTATTATTAACATTGGTCTGCCCAGTAATTTTTTCCAAAATTATCGAAAAAAGATCTCTTAATTCGACAGGTTTATCAACTGAAGAACCTGAACTTTCTACCCCCTTCATGATTAGAGGTATTTTAATATGCTCCTCATTCATAGGGATATTTAATTCCTCATCCCTTGTATACTTCCCCAAAGCTCGTCCATGATCTGAAGTGATTATGAATATAGTTTCCTCGTACAACTTGTTTTCTTTTAAAAATTTGATCAATTCTCCTATTTTT